>DIDB01000026.1 GCA_002417905.1 Pseudomonadaceae bacterium UBA5811 | reverse complement strand
GGGTACGGGAGCCGGGGTGGGCAGGCCGGCCCAACCGGACGGGCGCGGGGCGGGCCGGGGCGTGGCCGGGGGCGAGCAGCGGGGCAGCGTCGGACGGCGGGTCCGGGGGCTTGCTGGCCCTGGCCATACCCTGGAGCATCTGGCCTATTTCATGGAAATCCAGCCCGCACCAGTCCTGTTCAGCGGTGACACCCTGTTCGCAGCCGGTTGTGGCCGGCTGTTCGAGGGCCGCCCGGAGCAGATGCTGGACTCACTGCGACAATTGGCAGCACTGCCAGCAGATACGCAAGTGTACTGCGCCCACGAGTACACCCTGGGCAACCTGCATTTCGCCCTGGCTGTTGAGCCGGATAATCCGGACATCCGCCAGCGGCTGGCCGAAGTCACCCGGCTGCGCCAGGCCGGCCGGATCAGCCTGCCCTCCAGCCTTTCAGCCGAACGGGCGACCAATCCGTTCCTGCGCTGCCAGCAGGCCAGTGTCCGCCAGGCCGCCCGGGTGAGAGGGGCTGCCGGGAATGCCAGCGAGACAGAAATCTTTGCCACCCTGCGGGCCTGGAAAGATCACTTCTGAGCAGCCGCTCATGGATGAAAACCATTCCTGATCTTGACCCTGCCAGAGTCTGGTTCCTAGAATCGCCCCCAAAATCCATCCGGGAAATCTCTGCCAATGTCATCCTCCCCCAAAAAGCGCTGTGCTCCTGCCGCCCGGGCAGCCGCAGGACCAGCCCTGGCCATCGCATTCTGCATTGCCCTGGCCGGGTGCCAGAGCCACGACACGGCCCGGCACAAGAAGGGGGATGAGCTGGTCCAGCACAAACCGCTGCGCCAGCCACAGATGTGGAAAGAAGGAGCGGACAGCGTAACCCATTACCAGGATATCTGGGCCCGCATCCGTGATGGCTTCCAGCTGCAGGATCTGGCCCGGAGCAATACGCGGGTGGACTATCACCGCCGGCTGTTCGCCAGCCATTCGGCCACCGTGGAGATTGCCAGCGAACGTAGCGCGCCCTATATCCATTACATTGTCGAGCGGCTTGAAGAAAAGGACATGCCGCTGGAGCTGGCCTTGCTGCCCATCATCGAGAGTGCCTATAACCCGCTGGCCTATTCACCGGCCCATGCCGTCGGGCTCTGGCAGTTTGTTCCGGCGACCGGCCGCTATTACAACCTGCAGCAGACCAGCACCTATGATGGCCGGCGGGATGTCACTGCCTCAACCAACGCAGCCCTGCGCTACCTGAGTTACCTGCATGAATATTTTGGCGGGGACTGGCTGCTGGCTATCGCGGCCTACAATGCCGGAGAAGGCACCGTCAGCCGGGCCATCGAACGGAACGAGCAAAAAGGCCTGCCTACCGATTTCTGGAACCTGCCACTCCCCGAGGAAACCCGCAATTACGTGCCCAAGCTGCTGGCCGTATCCCAGCTGGTCATGTCTCCGGCCAACTACGGCATTACACTCAGCCCGGTGGCCAACGAACCCTATTTCGAGTCCGTGGTACTGAACAAGCGCGTGCCGCTGGCCCATGTGGCCCAGCTGGTTGATCTGGATGAAGAGGAGCTTTTTCTCCTGAACCCGGCATTCAAGCACCGGGTAGTCCCCGCAGGCCCTACCCCGCTGCTGGTTCCGGCAGAAAAGGCCCAGATGCTGGCGGCCAATCTGGCCAGCCTCCGGGAAGTTCCGCCAGCACCGGAGCCCGCAGCCGTTTCTGCCCCCGCCAGGAATCGCACCTACCGGGTACAGCGCGGTGATACCCTGAGCAGCATTGCCCGGCGTTATGAGGTAACCCTGGCCAGCCTGGTCAGCAGCAACCGGCTGCGTTCGCAGCAAGTCAAACCGGGCCAGCAGCTGACCATTCCTGGCACGGCCAGCGGGCAGCCAGCCCACACCACGGTAGCCAGTGCGGCCATGCCTGCTGCGTCCAGCCGGAAAACCCCGGCAACCCATAAAGTCCGGGCCGGCGAAACGCTCTGGGCCATTGCCGAGAAATACCAGCTCCCGGTCGCCAGCCTGCAACGCTGGAACCGGCTGGCCGGTAACACGGTCAAGTCGGGCCAGGTCCTGCAGCTGCAGGCACCCGAGCCGGCTACCGTTGCCAGCCTGTCCAGCAGCAGTCCGGCTCCGGCCCGGCTGGACAGCAGCCGGGTCTCCGTGACCTATTACAAGGTCAAGGCGGGTGATTCCCTGAACGACATCGCCAGACGTTTCAATGTACAGGTCAAGGCCCTCAAGCGCTGGAATCCCAGCAGCCGCGAGCTGCAGCCCGGCCAGATGCTGACACTCCATCTGCTGTAAGTGGCGGCCTGCCGGGCCCTTTTGGCCCGGCAGGCAAACTGCTACTGTAGAACCCCTGCCAGACGGTGACTGTCTCCGGAACCGGACCCCTCCGCAATGCACCTTTTCCACCTGTACACCACCGCACCCGAACGACCCGGAATATCTCCGGCCATGATGCCTGTTTTTCTGCTGCTGCTCCTGCTGGCTCCCGCAGTAACCGCAGCGCCCGAACATGCCCTGACCCTGTATGGCGAACCGCCCAGATATGCCGCCAGCTTCCAGCACTTTGCCTATGCCCGGCCAGATGCTCCCAAGGGCGGAACCCTGCGCCAGGCCAGCATCGGCAGCTTCGACACACTGAATGGCTTTATCAGCAAGGGCGTCGCCGCTGAAGGACTGGGCCTGATCTATGACACCCTGACCACCCAGAGCCTGGACGAGCCATTCAGTGTTTATGGCCTGCTGGCAGAAAAAATCGAGCGGGCCCCGGATAACAGCTGGGTACGTTTCTATCTGCGCCCGGAGGCCCGCTTTCACGATGGACACCCGGTAACGGCCCGCGATGTGGCCTTTACCTTCAAAACATTGATGAGTCAGGGTGCCCCCCAGTACCGGGCCTACTATGCAGATGTCCGGGAGGCTGTTGTCGAATCGCCGCACCAGATACGCTTTGATTTCCGCCACCGGGGCAACCGGGAGCTGCCGCTGATCATCGGCCAGCTGCCCGTGCTGCCCGAACACTGGTGGAAAAACCGCGACTTCAGCACTGGCAGCCTGGAAGCTCCGCTGGGCAGCGGTCCCTACCGGATTGACCAGATACGCCCCGGCCAGTCCATCCGTTACCAGCGGGTCGCTGATTACTGGGGCAAGGACCTGCCAGTCAACCGGGGCTTCAACAACTTTGACCAGCTGGTTTACGACTACTACCTGGACAGCAATGTGGCCCTGCAGGCTTTCAAGGCCGGGCAGTTTGATTACTGGCAGGAAATCAGCGCCAAGAACTGGGCCACCGCCTATGACATTGACGCCGTACGGGAGGGCCGGATCATCCGGGAAGAAATTCCCAACCACAACCCGACCGGCATGCAGGGTTTTGTCTTCAATATCCGCCGGCCAATCCTGCAGGACCGCCGGGTCCGTCAGGCGCTGACCCTGCTGTTTGATTTCGAATGGACCAACCAGCGGCTGTTCAATAACGCCTATACCCGGACCCGCAGCTACTTTGACAACTCGGAGCTGGCGGCCCGTGGCCTGCCCGGCCCGGAAGAGCAGGCACTTCTTGAGCCCCTGCGTGGCCAGCTCCCGGCCGAAGTTTTCGAGAAGCCTTTCAGCCTGCCGGTCAATGATGGCAGCGGCATTATCCGCAACCGCCAGCGCGAAGCCTGGCAGCTGCTGACTGAAGCCGGCTGGAAAATTGAAAACGACCGGATGGTCAATGCCCGGGGTGAGCCGCTCCGCCTGGAGTTCCTGCTGCTGCAACCCGACTTCGAGCGGGTCCTGCTGCCTTACAAACGCAACCTGGCCGATCTGGGCATCCAGCTGGATATCCGCCGGGTGGACATTTCCCAGTACGTCAACCGGCTGCGCTCCCGCGATTTTGACCTGATTGTCTACGGCTTTGCCCAGTCCAGCTCCCCCGGCAACGAACAGCGGGAATACTGGAGCTCGGTCAACGCGGACAACCCGGGCAGCCGCAATCTGATCGGCCTGAAAGATCCGGCCGTTGACCAGCTGGTGGAACAGCTGGTCCGGTCCGACTCGCGCCAGGCGCTGGTCAGCCGGACCCGGGCCCTCGACCGGGTACTGCTCTGGGGGTATTACGTGCTGCCCAACTGGTACATCAAAACCTGGCGGACAGCCTACTGGCAAAGCCTGCAGCACCCGCAGGTCACTCCCGATTATGATGTCGGCCTGATGAGCTGGTGGCAGGCGCCAGTACCTGCCCGGCATGTCCCGGAGAATTGATGCTGACCTATATCCTGCGCCGCCTGCTGCTAATCATCCCCACCCTGTTCGGCATCCTGCTGATCAACTTCATCATCATCCAGGCAGCACCGGGCGGCCCGGTCGAGCAGGCCATTGCCCGGCTGGAAGGTATCGAAGGCGGCACCAGCAGCCGCATCAGCGGCAGTGGCCATGAAGTCAGTTCCGGCAACAACAGTTACCGGGGGGCACAGGGCCTTGACCCGGACCTAGTGGCAGAAATCGAGCGCCAGTACGGCTTCGACAAACCGGCCCCGGAACGTTTCTGGCTGATGCTGAGCAATTATTTGCGGCTGGACTTTGGCGAGAGCTTTTTCCGGGACGCCAGGGTGACCGACCTGATCCTGGAGAAAATGCCAGTCTCCATCTCCCTTGGCTTCTGGAGCACCCTGATCATGTATCTGGTCTCCATCCCGCTGGGTATTGCCAAGGCCACCCGGCATGGCAGTGCCTTTGACATCTGGACCAGCAGCCTGATCATCGTGGGGTACGCCATCCCGGCCTTCCTGTTTGCCATCCTGCTGATCGTGCTCTTTGCCGGTGGCAGCTACTGGAACTGGTTCCCGCTGCGCGGCCTGACCTCACCGGACTTCGACAGTCTCAGCCTGGTCGGAAAGATTCTTGACTACTTCTGGCATCTGGCCCTGCCGGTTACCGCGCTGGTCATCGGCAATTTCGCGACCCTGACCCTGCTGACCAAAAACAGCTTCCTGGATGAAATCGGCAAACAGTATGTGATTACCGCCAAGGCCAAGGGCCTGAGCTGGAACCAGGTACTGTATGGCCATGTGTTCCGCAATGCCATGCTGATCATCATTGCCGGCTTCCCGGCAGCCTTTATCGGCATGTTCTTTACCGGATCCCTGCTGATCGAGGTTATTTTTTCGCTGGATGGCCTCGGGCTGCTCAGTTTCGAGTCAGCCGTCAACCGGGACTACCCGGTCGTGTTCGGCATGCTGTTCCTGTTCACCCTGCTGGGACTTCTGGTCAAGCTGGCCGGAGACCTGACCTATACCCTGGTGGACCCGCGCATTGACTTTGACAGCCGGGAGAACTGAGATGCAGCTATCCCCTATCAACCAGCGCCGGCTGGCGCTGTTCAGGGCCAACCGGCGTGGCTGGTGGTCACTGTGGATCTTTCTGGGGCTGTTTACCCTCAGCCTGGGGGCCGAGCTGATTGCCAATGACCGGCCACTGGTGGTGCATTATGATGGTGGCTGGTATTTCCCGGCCTTCAAGCGTTATCCGGAAACCGTTTTTGGCGGCGAGTTTCCCCTGCAGGCCAATTACAAAAGCCCCTATATCCAGCAACTGATCGCTGCCAGGGAGGGCTGGATGCTGTGGCCGCCCGTTCCGTTCAGCTACGCCAGCCTGAACTATGAACTGCAGGTCCCGGCCCCCTCGCCACCCAGCCTGAGCAACTGGCTGGGCACTGATGACCAGGGGCGGGATGTGCTGGCCCGGGTGATCTATGGCTTCCGGGTTTCCATCCTGTTTGCCCTGGCCCTGACCCTGGTCAGCAGCCTGATTGGCATCCTGGCCGGAGCCCTGCAGGGGTATTACGGTGGCTGGGTCGATCTGGCCGGGCAGCGCCTGCAGGAAATCTGGTCCGGCCTGCCGGTGCTTTATCTGCTGATCATTCTGGCCAGCTTTGTCCAGCCCGATTTCTGGTGGCTGCTGGGGATCATGCTGCTGTTCTCCTGGATGACCCTGGTGGACGTGGTGCGGGCCGAGTTCCTGCGGGGCCGCAATCTGGAGTACGTACGGGCCGCCCGGGCACTGGGCATGCGCAATGGCGCGATCATGTTCCGGCATATCCTGCCCAATGCCATGGTATCAACCCTGACCTTTGTGCCCTTCGTCCTGACCGGAGCCATTGGCACACTCACGGCCCTGGATTTTCTCGGTTTTGGCCTGCCCCCAGGCGAACCCTCACTCGGGGAACTGGTCGCCCAGGGCAAGAGCAACCTGCAGGCCCCCTGGCTGGGAATCACTGCATTTGTGGTACTGTCCCTGACCCTGACCCTGCTGGTCTTTATCGGTGAGGCCGCCCGCGATGCCTTCGACCCAAGGAAAACCGCATGAGCGAAACCCTGATCGAAGTCCGCAATCTGGGCATCGGATTCGGCCAGCCGCCCCGTCGGGTGGTTGACGACATCAGCTTTGTAATCCGCCGGGGAGAAACCCTGGCGCTGGTCGGCGAAAGCGGCTCGGGAAAATCGGTAACCGCCCATGCCATGTTGCGCCTGTTGCCCTCACCACCCGCCCATTATCTGACCGGATCGATCCTGCGTAACGGGGAAGACCTGCTCCAGTCCAGCGAAAAAACGCTGCAGCAGCTGCGTGGCAACCGGATTGCCATGGTCTTCCAGGAGCCCATGACCTCCCTGAACCCGCTGCATACCGTAGGCCGCCAGATCAACGAAGTCCTGACGCTACACCGCGGGCTGACTCCGAAAGACGCCACTGCCCGAACCCTGGAGCTGCTGGAGCTGGTGGGTATCCGTGATCCGGCCCGGCAGATCAGGGCCTATCCCCATGAGCTGTCCGGGGGCCAGCGCCAGCGGGTAATGATTGCCATGGCGCTGGCCAACGAGCCGGAACTGCTGATTGCCGACGAGCCAACCACCGCACTGGATGTCACTGTCCAGCAAAAAATCCTTGAGCTGCTGCAACGGCTGCAGCGCCAGCTGGGCATGGCCCTGCTGCTGATCAGTCATGACCTGAATCTGGTCCGGCGCATCGCCCACCGGGTCTGCGTCATGCAGCAGGGCCGGATTGTTGAACAGAACAACACCGAAGCCCTGTTCAGCCATCCCCGGCATCCCTACACCAGGCAACTGCTGGCGGCCCGGCCTTCGGGCGGGCCTGTCCCGGCTGAACCGGCCAGCCCACTGCTGGAGCTGAAAGACCTGCGGGTCTGGTTTCCCGTCAAAAAAGGCCTGCTGCGGCAGACCGTGGACTATATCAAGGCAGTTGATGGCGTCAGCTTTAGCCTGCCCAAGGGGCAGACCCTGGGCATTGTGGGTGAAAGCGGCTCCGGCAAGACCACCCTGGGGCTGGCCATTTTGCGCCTGATCGCCAGCCAGGGTGAAATCCGTTTCCAGGGCCAGGCACTGGAAGGCCTGAGCCAGACCAGACTCCGGCCCCTGCGCCGGGAAATGCAGGTGGTGTTCCAAGACCCCTTTGGCAGTCTCAGCCCCCGGATGCCCATTGGACAGATTGTCGGCGAGGGCCTGCAGATTCACCGGATTGGCAACCGCCAGGAACAGGAGCAGGCCATCATGGCCGCCCTGCAGGAAGTGGGACTGGACCCGGAAACCCGGCATCGCTATCCCCATGAGTTCTCTGGCGGCCAGCGCCAGCGGATCG
>DIDB01000213.1 GCA_002417905.1 Pseudomonadaceae bacterium UBA5811 | reverse complement strand
AGATGTGTAAAGGAGACAGGTGGCAGGATGATCTGTATCTGGATAACCTGCTGTATCTGGCGGTCCGGCTGTATCTGATTGATGGCGGTGGCGTGCGGGCCGAGGTGCCGGGCCGGCCGTTGTCCCTGCAGCGGATCGAGGAAAATCTGGGGGTCTTTTTCGCCCAGCTGCCGGCCAGTATGGACCCCTTTATCGAAGTGTTGCTGGCCAGTTACCGGCTGGGTGATGGCAGCCAGCTGCTGATGCTGGACGCCCTGCTGGAGGAGACCGCCCGGGCCCGGCGCTGGCGGCTGCGCGACCTGCTGAAAAAGACGGGCCGGGACTGCAGCCTGTTCAGCGTGCGTCAGCAGAACGGGCTGTGGCAGGCGCTCTGCCGGGCTGAAGCGGACTGGCTGGCGCCGCTGCTGGCCGATCCGGATGCCCTGCTGGCCGGTGGCGAGCGGTACAAGTCCGGCGGGACGGCCACGGTTGCCCGGCTGGAGCAGGCCGGCCGCACCCTGGTGATCAAGCGCTACAACATCAAGAACTGGCGGCATGCCCTGGGCCGCTGCTGGCGGCCCAGCCGGGCCTGGCACAGCTGGCGCGAGGCGCACCGGCTGGCCCTGCTGGGCATCGCCACCCCGAAGCCGCTGGCCGTAATCGAGCGCCGCTGGCATGGGCTGCGCCGGCAGGCCTGGCTGCTGACCGAGTGGCAGCCGGGGCCGGATATTCTGGACGCCTTTGCCCCCTGGCTGGATGGCCAGGTGCCTGAGCCGTACCTGCTGGCCCTGGACCAGCTGTTTGCCGCGCTGTGCCGGGAGCGGGTCAGTCACGGTGACCTCAAGGGGCATAATCTGCTCTGGGATGCAGCCAGCAACCGCTGGGTGCTGATTGATCTGGACGGGCTGCACCAGTACGGTAGCCCGCGCTGTTTTGCCCGGGCCTGGCGCCGGGACCGCCAGCGTTTCCTGCGCAACTGGCCGGCCCGCAGCGCCCTGTACCGGCTGCTGGATGCCCGGTTGCCGAAAACGGCCTGAACCGGCCGGCCCGCCGGGCTGGCCACTGCAAGGGGAGTTTTTCCATGTCACTGACTGTTCTCGGCCTTTCCGGCGCGCTGGGCCATGACCCTTCCGCCGCGCTGTATATCGATGGCCGGCTGGTGGCTGCCGCCGAAGAAGAACGCTTTGTGCGCGACAAGCATGCCAAAAATCGCATGCCTTACGAGTCGGCCCGCTTCTGCCTGCAGCAGGCCGGCCTGCGTCCGGAGCAGGTGGATGTGGTGGCCATTCCCTTTGCACCGGTCAGCCTGGCGGGTCCGGCCCGCTGGCATTACGCCCGGCGCTACTGGTATGCCCCGGACCGGGCGCTGGATGCCCTGCTGGCCGGCAACCGCCGTTACCGCCGTTACCGCCAGCGCATTCTCTGGTGCCTGCAGCAGCTGGGCTTCGATCCGCAGCGGGTGGTGCTGGAGCCGGTGGAGCATCACCTGGCCCATGCTGCCAGCGCCTGGCTGTGCTCGGGGTTTCAGGAAAAGACCGCCATTCTCGGTATTGATGGCAAGGGTGAATACGCCACCACCTTTTTCGGCTGGGGCGAGAATGGCCGGATTCACAAGATCCGGGAGTTTTATGACCCGGACTCGCTGGGCGGCCTGTATGGTGCCCTGACCGAGTATCTGGGCTTCGAGATGCTGGATGGCGAGTTCAAGGTGATGGGCATGGCGCCTTATGGCGACCCGGAGCGCTATGACTTCTCGCGGCTGGCCCGGTTCGAGAACGGCGAGCTGACCATCAATACCGAATACGCCAATGTGGTTGGTTTCCGGCGCTACAAGGATGGCCGCAAGGGCTACTACTTCTCGCCCAGACTGGTGGAGTGGCTCGGGCCGAAGCGGGAAGGGGATGTGGCCGACGAGCCCTATGTCCACTACGCGGCCAGCATGCAGGCGCTGTTCGAAAAGCTGGCGCTGGACATGATGGACTACTACCTGGGCGATATCCTCCGCGAAACCGGCAAGCTGGCCTTTTCAGGGGGCTGTGCGCTGAACGTCAAGCTGAACCAGAAAATCATTGCCCGGCCCGAAGTCAGGGAGCTGTTTGTCCAGCCCGCCTCGGGGGATGCCGGTACGGCAGTGGGCGCGGCGGCTTGGGTATCCCGGCAGCGTGGCATCGCCGTGGAAAAGATGAATCATGTCTACCTGGGGCCGGCTTACAGCAACGAAGAGGTGATTGCCGCCTGTGCCCGCCATCCGCAGCGGCCGGCCTGGCAGCAGCTGGCGGCTGACGAGGTGGCCCCCCGGATTGCCCGGCTGCTGGCCGATGGCCAGCCGGTGGCCTGGTTCCAGGGCCGGATGGAGTTTGGCCCCCGGGCGCTGGGTGGCCGCTCGATCATCGGCTGTCCCAGCGTGCCCGGCGTGGCCGACCGGATCAATGAACAGATCAAGTTCCGCGAGCGCTGGCGGCCGTTCTGCCCCTCCCTGCTGGATCGTGTGGCGCCGCAGATGCTTCGCGTCCGCCATCCCTCACCCTATATGACCTTTACCTTCGAGGTTGAGGAGGAGTGGAAGCGGCGGGTGCCGGAGGTGGTGCACGAGGACGGGACCTCCCGGGCCCAGGTGGTGGAGCGCCAGTATCATCCGCGCTGGTATGACCTGATCTGCGAGCTGGAAAAACTCACCGGCAACGGCGTGATCCTGAATACCTCACTGAACCGGCGTGGCGAGCCCATGGTCTGCTCGCCAGACGATGCGCTGGCCATGTTCTACGGCTCGGACCTGCGCTATCTGATCATGGAGGACATCCTGCTGGTCAAGGAGGCGACCGGGGCCTAAGGCCCGATGGCCAGCACGGTATCACCCCGGCGGTTGGCGAACTGCGCCAGGATCCGCAGCGGGTGCTGTTGCAGCCAGGCCTGCAGCCAGGGCTCATCCGCATCAGCCTTGATCAGGTAATAACGGAAGGCTCCGGCATGGCCGGGGGCCATGGCGTCTTCCCGGGACAGCTGCGGGTGCGGGTAACCCCGGCCGGCGTAGTAGGCAATCCGGCCATCCTCATAGAACACCGGCGCATCGGCTGGCAGATGCCCGGCCACCCAGCGGCCGGCATCCAGAATCTGCGTTTTACCGGCGCTCAGGGAGATCACGTTGTCCAGCATGGCCACCACGGCCAGGGCAATGATCACCCGGACCAGCCGGGGAAAGTGCCGGGCAAACTGCCGCAGGGCCAGGCTGGCCAGTGGCACCAGCAGCAGGTCCAGAAAGCTGACATAGCGCGAGATCATGAACTGCTGGCGGATAAAAAACAGCATCAGGACCAGCAGGTAGAGCAGGGCGGTCCAGGCCATGGGCCGGTACTGCTGCCAGAACGTGGCCAGTGCTGACCAGCCGCTGCGGTGCAGGAAGGGCAGGGCCAGGGGGCCGAGCAGGTAAGTGAGCTTGATCAGCACCACGGCCAGCAGTCCGAAAAAGATGATCTGCCCGGCTTCATCCCGGGAGTAGTCTTCGTGCAGGGTGCTGGCGAACTGGCCGGCCAGGCTGTGGAACGCCTGCAGGGCCTGGCGGGGGCTGATCAGCTCCAGATAGTGGGCGACCCGTTCGGCGGACAGCAGGCCCTCCAGCTCCAGGGCTAGCACTGCCAGCAGCAGGGCAGCCAGTGGCGGGATGACCAGTTGGCGCAGGCGCTGGTGGCCGCTGCGGGAAAACAGGGCCGGCCACTGCCAGAGCAGCAGGGCGGGCCAGAGAATCAGGGCCTCCAGGCGGAACAGGGCGGCCAGCAGGATGGCCAGGTGCAGTGTCAGGCTGCGCGGCCAGCGCGGGCGCTGCTGCCAGCGCAGGGCCTGCCACAGCGCCAGGCTGCTGAAAAACCAGAAGCCGATCTCCCGCAGGATGTCGTAGCGGTACTGGTTGATGGCCGGCAGGCTGAGCACCACCAGACAGGCCCAGCGGCTGGCTTCCGGGTTCTGGCGCTGTACCAGGTCCACCAGCAGGGCACAGGTGCCGGCCATGAACAGGCTGCTCCACAGGTAGGCGGCCTGTTCATAGCCCAGTCCCAGGATGTCATGGGTCAGGGCCAGCAGCACGGAAAACCAGGGCCAGTCAAAAAACTGCAGGGCCTGGCCGGCCCCCTGCTGGCTGATCTGCCGCGCGGCATCCAGATAGAGGGCACCGTCCCGGTCGATGGTTACCACACCCAGGATGGCCGTCAGGGACAGCAGCAGGCTGCCCCAGAACGCCAGGGTGGCCGGGGAGAGGCTGTTCAGTCGGCGCCGGAGGGCCTGCATGGGATGACTCCTGGAGGGATAACCGGGTGCTGATGATAGACGGCTTTCAGGCGGATGCGACACGCTGCCGGTAGTGCTCCAGCAGGGCCGCCAGTGGAAAGCCGTCCAGATGGTTGCGCTGCAGGTGGTTTTCCAGATGGCGGAAGTTGCGGCGGACTTCATCCGGCTGCAGGGGGCGGTGCTTCTGCTGCAGGTCCAGAAAATCAATCAGGCCGAACTGGCCATCCGGCAGGTGCAGGATATTGCCCAGATGCAGGGAGCGGAAGTAGATGCCCCCGGCATGCAGCCGGGCGATCAGGGCCGCCAGCCGGGGCAGCAGGGCCTCCAGCTGGCCGGGGGTTTCGTGGAACAGGCGTTCCAGTGACTGGCCGGGCAGGAGCTGGTAGCGGCAGGCACTCAGGCCCGGAGCCAGCCAGCAGCTTTCCAGAATGTCCGGCACCCGGATGCCCAGCTGTTGCAGGCATCCATGGTTGCGGACAAACTGCCGGGCAGGCGGCCGCAGCCGGTACAGCAGGCGGTGATGCCAGCGCCGGGCGTAAAAGATTTTCAGGATCTGGCCGCCGGCCAGCAGCACCACTTTGGGACCCCGGTCATCCTTTTCCAGAATCCGGCCATCATCCAGCCAGCCCCGGCACTCCGGCGCTGATACAATCCGCATCCGCATGTTGTTGAGGTTCGAGGCGTTTTGCATGGCCCATTCTGTCCGGCAGTCTAGTGTTTCATTGTACCTGCGATTGCTCAGGTACGTGCGGCCCTACCTCCGCGCCTTTGCCATCAGCATCCTGGGCTTTGTCATCTTTGCCTCCTGCCAGCCACTGCTGGCCGACCTGCTCAAGTATTTTCTCGATGGCCTGCAGGCCCCGGAGCACAGCCGCTTTCTCGGTGTGCCGCTGCTGTACGGTGTGCCGCTGGCGATTATCCTGATTGCTGGCTGGCAGGGAGTGGGTTCCTACCTGGGCAATTTTTTTCTGGCCAGGGTCGGGCGGGGTGTGGTGCATGATCTGCGCTGCGCCCTGTTTGACAGTCTGCTGGTGCTGCCCAATGCCTATTATGACCAGCACAATTCCGGGCATCTGGTATCGCGGATTGTCTTTGATGTCACCCAGGTGACTGGTGCGGCCACCGATGCCATCAAGGTGGTGATCCGCGAAGGCTTTACCGTGGTGTTCCTGTTTGGTTACCTGCTGTGGATGAACTGGCAGCTGACCCTGATCCTGCTGCTGATCCTGCCGCTGATTGCCCGCATGGTGAGCTCGGCCAGCCGCAAGTTCCGCAAGCAGAGCCGCCGGATCCAGGAGGCGATGGGGGATGTGACCCATGTGGCCTCGGAGACCATCCAGGGATACCGGGTGGTACGCAGCTTTGGCGGTGAAACCTACGAGCGCCAGCGTTTTTACCGGGCCAGCGCGGACAATATGGACAAGACCATGCAGATGGTCCGTACCCAGTCCATCTACACTCCGACCCTGCAGCTGGTGATCTACAGCAACATGGCGGTCCTGATGTTTATGGTGATGTTTTTCCGCGGGGATGCGTCGGTGGGCCAGCTGGTGGCCTACATCATGGCCGCCACCATGCTGCCCAAGCCGATCCGCCAGCTGTCCGAAGTCAGTGCCACCATCCAGAAGGGGCTGGCTGCGGCGGAAAGCATCTTTGCCCAGCTGGACGAGCCGGCCGAGCAGGACCGGGGCACCCGGGTGCGTGAGCGGGTCAGCGGCCGGATCGAGGTACGCCAGCTGGATTTCTGCTATCCGGGTAGTCCCCGGACGGTGCTGTCCGGGGTCAGCTTCAGCATGGCGCCAGGGCAGATGGTGGCCCTGGTCGGGCGCTCCGGCAGTGGCAAATCCACCCTGGCCAGCCTGATTCCGCGCTTCTATCACCATGAGCAGGGGCAGATCCTGCTGGATGGACTGGATATCGAGGATTACCGGCTGGCCAACCTGCGCCAGCATATCGCCCTGGTGACCCAGCAGGTGGTGCTGTTCAACGATACGGTGCGCAACAACATTGCCTATGGCGATCTGGCCGGTGCCACGGCCGGTGAGGTGGAGCAGGCCGCCCGGGCGGCCTATGCCCATGACTTTATCCGCCAGCTGCCCCGGGGTTATGACACCCTGATTGGCGAAAACGGCGTGCTGCTGTCTGGCGGCCAGCGCCAGCGGCTGGCCATTGCCCGGGCGCTTCTGAAAAATGCCCCGGTGCTGATCCTTGATGAGGCCACCTCGGCGCTGGATACCGAGTCGGAACGGCATATCCAGGCCGCGCTGGACCAGGTGATGCGTGGCCGCACCACCCTGGTGATTGCCCACCGGCTCAGCACCATCGAGAGGGCTGACCTGATTCTGGTGATGGACCAGGGGCAGATCATCGAGCGGGGCAGCCATGCCGCCCTGCTGGCGGCCAATGGAGCCTATGCCCGGCTGCATGCCCGGCAGTTCCGTGACGATGACGGGGAGCCGGCCGGATGCTGCTGAATTCTCTGCGCCGCTGGCGCGAGCGGGGCTGGACCCGCATTGAGGCAGACCGCTATGCCGGACTCTGGCAGCGTTATGGCGGCAGCGTGATGACCCATCCGCTTATTGTGGCCCGGCTGGCCGCGCTGACCGGAATTCCGGTGCGCTACCTGGGCTGGCCCGGAGAGGATGGCGGGCTGCTGGCCGGCCTGCCCTGCTGGGGACGTTACCTGGCCCTGTCCAAGGAGGCCCTGAAGCGGGCCGGCAAAAAACGCTATTTCGATCTGGGCAATGCCGAAGTCATCCTGCCGGTGGCTCCCGGTGCTGCCGTGCCCGTCCGCCAGCAGATCCGTTACCTGTCCGGTCTGAGCCAGGGACAGATCAGCACCCTGCGTCCCCAGCCCGATGCACTGGCCATGGCCCGGCCGCTGGAGGCCTTCAGTGGCCGTTACCGTTACAAGATGCGCCGTGACCTGCGCCAGCTGCTGGATGCCGGCGGCGAGGTGCAGCTGGTGGCGGCCTTTTCCCCGGAGGAGCAGGCCCGGCTCTACACCCTGCTGTTCGAGAAGCGCTGGCCGTTCGGCGTGCCGGGCAAGGGCCATCTGCCCGAGGTGTTTGCCGCCCTGCGCGAATTTATGACCGGCTCGGTCATTTTTATCGGTGGTCAGCCCGCGGCCATCCAGATCCTGTACCAGGTAGCGTCACCGGGCTGGCTGTCGGTGGAGTACATCAATGGCGGCTTTGACCCGGCTTTTGAGGCCTTCGCCCCGGGCAGCCTGCTGACCTGGCTGAATATCCGGGATGCCTGGGCCGCTGCCAGCGCCGCCGGCAAGCCGCTGCGCTATTCGCTGGGCCGGGCCGACCGCGATTACAAGGCGCGCTGGGGTGACTGCACCCCGGTGTTCCAGACGTCATGAGCCGTTTGCAGGGGGCACCACATCGGCACCGCCAGCGGCGCCGGCTGCTGCTGGCCGTTCTGGTGCTGCTGGTACTGGCGGCCCTGCTGACGGGTTGCGGCTGGGGGGGGCTGGCGGCCCTGATGGGCTGGGTGGCCCATGAAGCCTGGTTTGCCGACCATCTGTTCTACCGGCCGGACCAGGATTACGGCTACCTCTTTCCGCCGGAGGTGCGCAGCCTGCCTGCCCGGCTGCAGGCTGACGGCCTGCTGCAGTTAACCGGTCCGCTGGCGGCCACTGAAGAAACCCTGCTGCTGGCCATCCGGGTCCGGGCGACCCTGTTCGGGCGTTTTTTTGATCCGCAGGTCCGGATCGGAGACGACCGCCAGGATTTCGAGCGGGGAGTCCATGGCCTGCGTTACCTGAACCTGTCCGGCCAGCAGGTGGCCCTGATGGCGGGCCACTTGCGGCTGCGCGGCCGTTTCTGCCGGCTGGCCCCCCAGGCCACGCTGTATGCCATGGCGAATCCGGATTACCACCAGAGCCGCCTGCTGGTGCTGGCGGCCCATGCTGATGATGCCGAGCTGGCCGCCTTTGGCCTGTACAGCCAGGCGCCGGACGTCACACTGGTGACGTTGACACGGGGTGAGGTTGAGGCCGGTTTTTTTCGTCGCCTGGGCCTGTCCGGGGCCGCCGCCGCCCGGCTGAAGGGCCGGCTGCGCGGCTGGGACAGTCAGGCCATCCCGCTCTGGGGCGGGGTTCCCCAGAGCCGCTGCCTGCAGCTGGGCTACTTCTGCCTGCAGCTGTCGGCCATGGCTGCCGAGCCGGACCGGCCATTTGGCTCCCGGGAGTCCGGTGAGCACGATATCCGCCCGCTGCGTGCCCATAATCCGCTGCCGCTGCCTGGTGACCGGGATGGCCAGCCGACCTGGCACAACCTGGTCGCCGATCTGCGGGCCGTACTGGTGCATTACCGGCCGGACGTGGTGGTGATGCCGCATCCGGAGCTGGATCCGCACAGCGACCATCAGGCGGCCAGCCGGGCTCTGCTGGAGGCCTGCCAGGGGCTGGCGCAGCCACCGGAACAGCTGCTGCTGTATGCCAACCACCTGCAGGACAATGACCGCTGGCCCATGGGGCCGGCCGGCGGGGGCTCGGCCCTGCCACCGGTGCTGGCCGCCCTGCCTGCCGACCGGCTATGGAGCCCGCTGCTGTCCGGCGCACAACAGTTGGACAAGGCCATGGCACTGGCCATGCAGCATGATCTGCAGACCCCGCTGCCGTTCCGCAAGCGGCTGCGCCGCATCCTGCAGTGGCTGCTGGCCGGCCGGCGCTGGCCGCGTACCGGTGAGGACGAGTTTTTCCGCCGGGCGGTACGCCGCCATGAACTGTTCTGGGTCAGGCCGCTGGACCGGCGCCCGCCCGGACCCTGATCTGGCCCGCTCCGGCCGGTGGGGCGGGCGTGCTATGATCCCGCCCCCCTTGCCCAGACTCCTGCTGCTCCGGAGAACCCATGAAGCTGTCCATGCCCCGATTTGATCAGGCCCCGGTGCTGGTGGTGGGGGATGTCATGCTGGACCGTTACTGGCATGGCGGTACCACGCGGATTTCTCCGGAAGCCCCGGTGCCGGTGGTCAGGGTGGAGCAGATGGAAGACCGGCCGGGCGGCGCGGCCAATGTGGCGCTGAACCTGGCCGCGCTGGGGGCACCGGTCTGGCTGGTGGGGGTGACCGGCGAGGATGAGGCGGCCGACTGCCTGGCCCGCAGCCTGCAGGCCGCCGGAGTCCAGGCCTGCCTGCAGCGCCTGTCCGGCCAGCCGACCATCGTCAAGCTGCGGATTATCAGCCGTCACCAGCAGCTGCTGCGCATGGATTTCGAGCAGCCATTTGCCACGGATACTCCGGCCCTGGCCGGCCAGGTGGACGCCCTGCTGGACCAGGTCCGGGTGCTGGTGCTGTCCGACTATGGCAAGGGTGCCCTGCAGGACCCGGCCCGGCTGATTGCCGCTGCCCGGCAGCGGGGTATTCCGGTCCTGGTTGATCCCAAGGGGCGGGATTTTTCCATGTACCGGGGTGCGACGCTGATTACCCCGAATCTGGCCGAGTTTGAGGCGGTGGTGGGCGGCTGCGCCGACGAAGCGGAACTGGTCCGCCGGGGCCAGCAGCTGATGGCAGCGCTGGCCCTGGAGGCGTTGCTGATTACCCGGGGCGAGCATGGCATGACCCTGCTGCGGCCGGGCTGTCCGGAGCTGCATCTGCCCGCCCGGGCCCGGGAAGTATTTGATGTGACCGGGGCCGGGGATACGGTGATCTCCACGCTGGCGGCGGCACTGGCGGCCGGGGAATGCCTGCCCCAGGCGGTGGCTCTGGCCAATCTGGCTGCCGGCATTGTGGTGGGCAAGCTGGGCACGGCCACGGTCAGTGCCCCGGAGCTGCGCCGGGCCCTGCAGCAGGAGCAGGGCACCGGCCGGGGCGTGATGGGGCTGGAACAGCTGCTGACCGTAGTGGAAGATGCCCGCAGTCATGGGGAAAAGATTGTCTTTACCAATGGCTGTTTCGATATTCTCCATGCCGGGCATGTGACCTATCTGGAGCAGGCCCGGGCGCTGGGCAACCGGCTGGTGGTCGGTGTGAACGGGGATGCTTCGGTCAGCCGCCTGAAAGGCCCGGGCCGTCCGGTCAACAGCGTGGAGCGGCGCATGGCCGTGCTGGCTGCCCTGGAGGCCGTGGACTGGGTGGTCTGTTTTGATGAGGATACGCCGGAGAGCCTGCTGCGGCAGATCCGGCCCGATGTGCTGGTCAAGGGGGGCGACTACGCGCTCGACCAGGTGGTCGGGGCTGCGCTGGTCGAGGGTTATGGTGGCCAGGTCCAGGTGCTGGGGCTGGTCGAAAACAGTTCAACAACGGCCATTGTCAACAGGATCCGTGACCGTTGAGGGCCGTCAGGCCAGGGACGTCGGACGGCCCGCTCCGGGGTGGGCTCCGGTCATTCAGGGATGTGCTCCGCCGGAGCGCATCCTGATTCAGAGCTGGGGTGCCGGGCCGGTCCTGCTGGGGCTGGCGGGGCGCTCCCTATTGGTTGGAAGCACGAGATGATTGGAATAAAAAATATCGCCAGCTACATTCCGGCCGGCCGGATTGACAATATTGCCCAGGCGGCAGCCTTTGATCGGGATGAAGGGTTCGTGCTGTCCAAGATTGGTACGCCAACCCTGTCCGTCAAGGACGAGGACGAGGAAACCTCGGACCTGTGCGTGGCCGCGGTCCGCAACCTGCTGGCGGCCAGCCCGGCTCTGGCCCCGGAGGCCATCGGGGCGCTGGTCGTGGTCACCCAGAACGGTGATGCCGAGGGGCTGCCGCACACCTCGGCGATTGTCCAGCGCAAGCTGGGCCTGCCCACCGGCATTGCCTGTTTTGATGTCTCGCTGGGCTGCTCCGGCTATGTCTACGGCTTGTATGTGCTCAAGGGCTTTATGGAAGCTGCCGGCCTGAAAAATGGGGTGCTGGTGACCTGTGACCCCTACTCGAAGATCATGAACCGTGACGACCGGATGACCACCCTGCTGTTCGGGGATGCGGCCACTGCCACCTGGATCGGTCCTGACCCGGTGTGGCGCCTTGGCCCGGCCCGTTTTGGGACCGACGGCAGCGGGGCGGATCACCTGTTTGTCAGGGATGGTTTTTTCCATATGAACGGCCGCCAGGTGTTCAACTTCGCCAGCCTGAAAATCATTCCTCATATCCAGGAGGTGCTGGATGAGGCGAAGATGACCCTGGATGATGTGGATGCCTTCTGCCTGCACCAGGGCAGCGGTGCGATTGTGGATGCGATTGCCCGGCGGCTGGAGGGCAATGGTGACAAGGTGATCAAGGACATGTGTGGCGCGGGCAATACCGTGTCATCCACCATCCCGCTGCTGCTGGAGCGCTAT
>DIDB01000158.1 GCA_002417905.1 Pseudomonadaceae bacterium UBA5811 | reverse complement strand
CTGCGCGTTTTTGTCCCGCCAGAGGGTCAGGCCCGGGGGGCCAGTACCTGGCATGGCCGGGGAGGGCCGCTGGGGGTGTCGGATATCTCGCTGGAGCATCCGCTGGCCCGGGCATATGTTGAGGCAGCCCGCAGTGCCGGTATTCCCTGGCAGGATGACTTCAATGGAGAATCCTGTGGCCAGGCTGGCGTCGGCTATTTCCAGATGACGGTACGTCATGGCCTGCGTAGCAGTACGGCAACAGCCTATCTGCGGCCGGCCCGGCACCGGCGCAACTTGCATATCCTGACCGGGGCCCGGGCAACCCGGATCCTGTGGGAGGGTTCCCGGGCAGCAGGCGTCCAGTACCGGTACCGTCAGACGGACCTGGTGTTGCGGGCGCGCCGGGAGATCATTCTCAGTGCCGGGGCCGTACAGTCTCCGGCCCTGCTGCAGCATTCCGGTGTAGCCGATGCCCGGCGCCTGCAGGTGCTGGGCATTCCCTTGGTCCGGGATCTGCCCGGGGTCGGGCGCAATCTGCAGGATCACTACATGGTCTGCCTGACCTGGCGTGTTCAGGGGCTGGAAACCCTTAACGAAGCGACCCGGGGCTGGCGGCTGGTGCGGGAAGTTGGCCGTTATGCCGGGTCACGGCGGGGTCTGCTGGCCCTGAGTGCTTCCCCTGTCAATGTTTTTCTGTCTGGCCAGGATTCCCCGGATCGTCCGGATATCCAGTTTCATGTCATGCCAGCTACCTTTGATTTTTCAACCGGCCAGCTAGGGCGCCTGCCCGGACTGACCTGTGGTGTCTGCCAGCTCCGGCCAGCCAGTCGTGGCGAAATTTTTATTGATAGCCGTGACCCGCTGGCCGCACCCCGGATCCGGCCGCGCTATCTGAGTGCGGACCAGGATATCCGGACCTTGCTGGAAGGCTTGCAGCAGGCCAGGAACATTGCCACCAGAGCACCGCTCCGGCGGTATATCGCCGCCAGCCTGGCGCCTGTTCCTGAAAACGGCAGTGCAGAGGACTGGCTGGCCTTTGCCCGGGAAACCGGCAAGACGCTGTATCACCCCGTGGGCACCTGTGCCATGGGACAGGGGCCAGATGCAGTGGTTGATGCCCGTCTCCGGGTTCATGGCCTCACAGGGTTGCGGGTAGTGGACGCTTCGGTCATGCCGACTCTGGTTTCCGGCAACACGAATGCTCCGGCTATCATGATTGCAGAGCGGGCGGCCGGGTGGATTCTGGAGGAGGCCCGGTCATGACGGCCGAGCCGGTGATCCGGGTAACGGCAGGAGACTTGCGCCAGCTGACAGCGGCGATCCTGTCAGCCTGGGGCATGCCGGCCCGGGCAGCCGCAGAAACGGCCCGACTGATTGTCGAGACTGACCTGTTGGGCATTGACTCCCATGGCGTGTCCATGCTGCCGTTTTATGAAACGCTGCGGGCATCGGGCAAATGGCGGCCGGAGGCTGTCGCCAGGCTGATCCGGGATCTGCCCTGCACGGCCCTGCTGGATGGTGATCAGGGGCTTGGGTACTGTACCGCCTGGCAGGCCATGCAGCTGGCCGTCGGCAAGGCCCGGCAGACCGGCGTGGGGGTAGTGGCTGTACGTAACTCCAACCACTTTGGGGCAGCCGGTCTGTATGCCCGGGCGGCCACCCGTTGTGGTCTGATCGGACTGGTTACCAGTACGGCCCGTCTGCCCATGATGATGCCAACCCATGCCCGCCAGCCGGTCCTGGGGACCAATCCCATTGCTTTTGCTGCGCCGGCCCGGCGCAATCGTCCGTTTGTCCTTGATATGGCTACGACTACCGTTGCAGCCAACAAGGTCAAGGTGTATGAGCTGCAGAACCGGGATATTCCGGCGGGCTGGGTTGTGGATGGAAAAGGCCGGCCGGTGACGGACAGCGCCATGGCCATGGATCATCTTTTTCGCTCACCTGAGGGAGGACTGTCTGCACTGGGGGGATCGCCGGATATGGGCAGTCATAAGGGCTATGGTCTGTGTATGCTGGCCCAGATTCTGGCCGGACCGCTTGGTGGGGCAGTCTGGAGCAGTCATCCACAGGAAGTAGGGCATTTTTTTCTGGCGCTGGATCCGCAGGCGTTCCGCCCAGAAGGTGCTTTTGAAAAGGACCTGGACAGCCTGATTGATGTCCTGCATGCGACCCCGCCTGTTGATCCTGCCCGGCCGGTACTGGTTGCCGGTGATCCGGAGGCAGCAGCCAGGGCACAGCGGTTGCGTGACGGTATTCCACTTCCCCGCAAATTGCAGGATCAGTTGCGTGAAATAAGCCGGCGGGCCGGTATTGATCCATGTCCTGGATTTCTTTTATGAAATTTGCGGATTCCTGTTCCAGGGTGTTTATGTCATGGCCTGTCTGATTGATATTGTGTGGATAGATTATTATGACTGCTTTTTAGTGGGTAATCCTGTGTTGCATAGATACTCTCTGGATAGGGCTGGCCTGTTATTAATGGAATAAGCAAATTTTATTTTATTATTTACCGGTTTTTGTCTGGCTTTGTATATTGTGCTGGTCCTGATTATTTGACAGAGGTGTTCTTGATGACTATTCGTCTGGGTGACAGTGCTCCTGACTTTGAGCAGGAGTCCAGTAGTGGTCGTATCCGTTTTCATGAGTGGCTGGGAAACAGCTGGGGCATCCTGTTTTCCCATCCGGCCGACTTTACGCCGGTCTGCACAACCGAGCTTGGTTCTACCGCAAAACTTAAAGACGAATTTATAAAGCGTAATGTAAAGGTTATTGCGCTTTCGGTGGACTCCCTGAAGTCCCATCTTGGCTGGATCAATGATATTGAGGAAACGCAGGATGTTCAGGTGGACTTTCCGATCCTTGCGGATGAAGACCGCAAGGTCTCTGATCTGTATGGTCTGATTCATCCCAATGCCAGCGACACGCTGACCGTCAGGGCCCTGTTCATTATTGATCCGGAAAAGAAAGTAAGGCTGATAATTACCTATCCGGCCAGTACTGGACGCAACTTTGCCGAAATTCTGCGGGTAATTGATTCACTACAGTTGACCGATCATTACAAGGTAGCCACTCCGGCCAACTGGCAGGAAGGGGATGATGTGGTTATCGTTCCCTCCCTGCAGGATCCTGCAGAACTTGACCGGCGTTTTCCAAAGGGCTTCCGGCTTATCAAGCCTTATTTGCGCCTGACACCGCAGCCAGATCATTAATAGGGCCTAGGCATGTTAAAACGATCCGGTCTGGTATTAAGACTATAGCCATGATGGCCACTTTGCCCGGAATGGCCTCCATGGTCATGGCCCGGCCCGCAGAAATTACCTTGGATTTTTCCACATATAATCCAGTGGGCCTGGATTTAAAAGAAAAGGGCTTTCTGGAAAGGGATATTGAAAAGGATGGCATCCGGGTTAACTGGGTCCAGACCTCGGGTTTAACAATGCTGTTATGTCGGTAGGTGTCAGGTCCCGGATGTTTGATAACACGTTTGTAAAATAGGGGAGGATTGAAATGAGTGTGCAGATTCTAGGCATGATTGGCCACCGGCTGGCCTCGGAAACGATTGCCCCGGCCGGCCCGGTGTTCGACAGGGATTACATCCGGAACATTGCCCGGGCTCATGAGCAGGCCGGTTTTGACCGGATCCTGGTCGGTTACTGGTCTGACCAGCCCGACGGGTTCCTGGTGACGGCCCTGGCCGGGCTGGCTACGGAGCATATTGGTCTGCTGCTGGCCCATCGGCCCGGCTTCGTGGCGCCTGCCCTGGCTGCCCGCAAGCTGGCTACCTTGGACCAGTTGCTGGATGGCCGTCTGGCCCTGAATGTGATCAGTGGTGGCAGTGATGCCGAGCAGCGCAAGGACGGTGACTTTCTGGCGCATGACGCGCGTTATGCCCGCACGGATGAATTCCTGGATATTGTTAAACGGGAGTGGACCTCTGGAGTTCCCTTTGATTACCGGGGCCAGTATTACCAGGTCGAGAACGCCTTTTCCGCCATCAAATGCCGGCAAAAGCCCCATATCCCGGTTTTTTTCAGCGGTGCTTCGGAGGCCGCGGTCCGGGTTGCCGGTAAACAGGCGGATGTCTATATGCTGTGGGGCGAGTCTCTGGACAACACCCGCGAACTGGTGGAGCGGGTACGGGCTGAAGCGGCCAAACAGGGCCGCTCCATTGAATTCAGCGTTTCATTCCGGCCCATTCTGGGACGTACGGAAGAGGAAGCCTGGGCCCGGGCCGGGCAGATTTTACAGGCCGCCCGGGCTCGCCAGGCACAGGACGGCGATCTGGATGTTGCCCTGAAGCCGGAAAGTGTCGGAGCCCGGCGCCTGCGTAATACCGTGGCTTTGGGCGAGCGGGTGGACAAGCGGTTGTGGACGGGAATTGCCGGACTGGTGGGCGGTGGCCATAACTCCACGGCCCTGGTAGGTACCGCCGGGCAGGTCGCTGATGCCCTGCTGGATTACTACGATCTGGGCATCCGTTATTTGCTGGTTCGGGGCTTTGATCCGCTGAACGACGCGGTTGAGTATGGCCGGGAGCTGCTGCCCCTGGTCCGGGCAGGCGTTGCCACGCGCGAGGGCCGGCAGCGCCAGGCCAGCTGATCCGGTATTTCTGCCATTTCCGCGCGACCGTACCAGCGGAGCGCTCCTTTGTAACAGGTTGAGGAGCTGACTCCATGAATGCCATTACCCAGACTCAGGCCGTCAAAGACCGTGTCACCCGGGATGAATGGGAGGCCCGCGTCAAGCTGGCCGCGGCTTACCGTCTGGCAGCCCTTGAGGGCTGGACCGATCACATTTACACCCATTTCTCCATCCGGGTACCTGGCCCGCACCGGCATTTCCTGATTAACCCCTACGGACTGACTTTTGAGGAAATTACTGCCTCCAGCCTGGTCAGGGTGGATATCAATGGCGATATCTTGGATGACCCCAGCGGGCTGGGCATCAACCCGGCCGGCTTTGTCATTCACAGTGCCATTCATCGGGCCCGCGAACATACCCACGCGGTGTTGCATACCCACACTACAGCCGGGATTGCGGTTTCAGCCCAGCGGGATGGGCTGCTGGCCATTTCCCAGCATGCGGCGCGTTTCTACAAGCGGCTGGCCTATCACGATTACGAGGGCATTGCCCTGGAGCTGGACGAGCAGCAGCGCCTGATTGCCGATATTGGCGACCGGGATGCCCTGATCCTGCGCAATCATGGTCTGCTGACGGCAGGTCGTACCATTGAGGAAGCGTTTTATAACCTGTTTTTTCTGGAGCGGGCCAGTGCAGCCCAGGTGGCAGCCCAGGCTGGCGGTGCCGGACTGGTCATTCTCCCGGATGCTGTGGCTGAGAAGGCGGCCCGGGCTTTTGAACAGGCGGTGGCCAGCGGCCGGCCCGGACTGCACTGGGATGCGGCGGTACGCCGTCTGGATCGCCTGGATGCTTCCTGGCGCCATTAATGGCTTGCAGGCTGCCCGCAAGGGCAGGGCGGTCTGCCGCATCAGGGTCTGTCTGGTATGAAATTATCCGGTTTTTTGCTGGTCCTGCTGGTCGCTGGTTCTGCGGCCCTGGCCAGAGCCGCTGATCCGGTGGTCTTGCGGGTGGGTGATCAGAGTTATTACAACGTGCAGGCCTCCGTGGAAGCCTCGGGCGCTCTGGCCGGCGCCGGTTATCAGGTGGTGTGGAAGCACTTTCAGTCAGCTGCACCGCTGGCCGAAGCCCTGGAGGCTGGAGCTCTGGATCTGGGTTTTCTCGGAGACTCGGGTTTTATTTTCCTGGCAGCTAGGGGCGCTGCGGTAAAGCTGATCGGTGTATCGCGGCAGAATCCGGACACCATTGCCCTGCTGGTCTCTGGGGACTCGCCCGCCAGAACGATTGGTGACCTGAAAGGCAAAAAAGTTGCGTACTGGCCGGGGGCCTGGAGCCAGCAGCTGGTGCTGCGGGCGCTGGATCAGGCCGGCTTGCCGCACGATTATGTGCAGTTCGTCAAACTGATGCCCATCGATGCCAGCGCCGCTCTGGCCCGGGGCAGCATTGATGCCTTTCCGGTATGGGAGCCTTATGTCTCCCGGCAGATTTTGCAGGCGGGTGCCCGGTCCATCCTGACCGCACGTGGGCGGATGCCCGGGTTGTCCGGTATTGCCGCCAATGCCAGGACGCTGGAGTTCGGGCGTGCGGCAATCAGCGATTTTTTAGGCCGTCTGCAAATAGCCCGGGCCTGGGTGGATAGCCATAAAGAGACCTATGCCGACCTCTGGGCCCAAAAAGTCCATCTGGACCGGAGTGTGGCCCGGCGCTGGATTGGCCATGCTGGCATGACAGTGGGTCCGGTGGATGAATCTGCCGCCCGGGATTACCAGGATACTGCCGATTTTCTGGCTGGAACGGGAATCCTGCCCCGGGCATTCAGGGTCGCAGATGTGATTGATACGTCCTTTGGCCCGGCTTTCCGGACCGGGGAGCCGCAGCCATGAGAATGTTTTTTCTGGTCCTGTCCACGGCACTCAGCCTGCATGCCGTGGCTGCAGACGCCCTGCGCCTTGGTTATTTGCCCAGTACGGGACATGCCAAATTTTTTATTGCCAAAGAGCAGGATTTCTTTGGCCAGGAGGGGCTGGACGTGCAGATGGTGGAATTCATCAATTCGGCAGATGGTCTGAATGCCATTCTTGCCGGCAAGATTGATCTCGGTGCTTTCGGGACCACGGGACCACTGGTGCATATTGCTAGGGGCAGTCCCCTGAAAATTATCGGTGGAATTGCTGGGGAGGATGCGTCCCTGATTGCCCGTCCGGAGCTGGCGGGCCGGATCCGCCAGATTACGGACCTTCAGGGCCTCCGGGTTGCTACGGTACGCATGGCAACCGGGGATGCCGTGGTGCGTACGGCGCTGCACGAAAAGGGGCTGGACTGGAAAAAGGACATTCAGCTGTTTGAGCTCAAAAGCCCGCCGGCAGTGATTGAGGCCGTGAAGTCCGGGCAGGTGGATGTCGGTGTGGTCTGGGGGCCGCATGATCTGCGGGCAGAGGCCCAGGGCCTGAAGGTGGTGATCCGTTCCAGTGAGCTGGAGCCGGGTCATACCTGCTGCCGGCTGGTGGTTACCCGTCAGAAGCTGGCTGAAGCGCCCCGGGTCATGGTCCGCTTTCTGCGGGCCATCCTGCGTGCCGAAAAATTTGCGACGGAACAGCAGGACGCGACGCTGGATGCCATTGCCCGCTATGTGAAACTGGACCGGGCTACCCTGGCTGCTGCTTATTACCAGCCCCATCTGGATCAGAGCAGTGATCCCAATCTGAGCGGTGTGCAGTCGTTCTGGGAGGGCATGCAGGCCAGCGGTTTTATTGCTCCGGGCGGGGATGTCCGCCCGGCCGTGGAGGTGGGTCTTTATGCCAGTGCACTGGACCAGCTGGCCCATGAGCACCCGGATGATCCGTTCTGGAAAAAATTGCAGCTGGAGTACCAGCGCAAGGATGTGCCGTGAGCGGCCTGTCCTTGCAGGGGATTACCCTGGATCAGGGGCCGCAGCGGATTCTGGGCCGTCTGGATCTGGAGGTTCCTGAAGGCCAGCTGGTTTCCATTCTGGGTGCCAGTGGCTCCGGAAAGTCCAGTCTGTTGCGTCTGGTGGCCGGTTTGCAGCCGCCTTCCGGTGGCCGGCTGTTCTGGCGGAGCCAGCCGGTTGGCGGACCTTCGCTCCAGTGTGGGGTCGTGTTCCAGGATTACAGCCTGTTTCCCTGGCTGACGCTGGAGGAAAACGTCCGCCTGGCCCTGCGCCAGACGCAGCCGGCCCTGTCCCGGGCCATTGCCCGGAACAGGGCCAGTGATTTTCTGGTACAGGTCGGACTGGGTTCAGCCTGTCACCGCTATCCCTTTGAAGTCTCGGGTGGCATGCAGCAGCGTGCAGCGCTGGCCCGGGCTTTTGCCCTTGGGGCGCCCCTGCTGTTGCTGGATGAACCCTTTGGGGCACTGGATCCGCTCAACCGGGCCCGCCTGCAGGATGTGCTGGCCGGGGTCTGGCAGGCCTCGACGCCGGCCAAGACCGTACTGTTTGTCACTCATGATGTGGAGGAGGCTCTGTATCTGGGGGATCGGGTGGTGATTCTGGGCTCCAGCCCCGGACGGATCATTGCCGATCTCCAGGTTCCGTTGGCCCGGCCGCGCCAGCGTCAGCAGCTGTTTGACGATCCGGGCCTGCATGCCCTGCGCGGGCAGGTCCATGACTGGCTGGCGGCCGGAATCCTGGGTGATCCTGGCGGCTTGTTACCACGGGAGACAACCGTATGAGTGCGCATCCACCTGTTACGCTGGCCATCCGGTGCCGGGTGCAGCGTTATGAGTTCCTGCTGCTGTGGCCGGTGCTATTGCTGGTCTGGCAACTGCTCAGTGCCTGCCTGCCTCTGGGTGCCAATCCGCTGATTCCCTCACCACAGGTCACGGCCCGGGCATTGTGGGAGTCCCTGCCGGAGCTGTGGCAGGGTACCCTGTCTTCTATGGGCATCCTGTTACCTGGTTTTGGGCTGGCTGTATTGCTGGGAACCCCGCTGGGGCTCTGGGCAGGCGCCCGGCCACGGGCCGGACGTATCTGGCTGCCGTTTGCCAGGGTGGCCGCTCCGGTACCGCCTACGGTGTATATCCCTTACGCCATTGCGCTGTTGCCCGGTTTTCTCGCCTCGGCCATTTTTGTGGTGTTTGTTGGTGCGTTCTGGCCGGTTTTCCAGAGTGTGGTCGCCGGGGTGCATGCCCTGGACCGGCGTTATCTGGATAACGCCAGGATGCTGGAGCTGCGGGGCTGGCAATACGGCCGCTTGGTGCTGTTACCGGCCACCCTGCCGCATCTGTTTTCAGGCATGGCGGTCGGGCTGGGCTTCGCGTTTGTCCTGCTGACAGTGGCCGAGCTGTTTGGCGCCAATGCCGGGCTGGGTCACTTTGTGCAGTATTACGCTGATTTTGCTGATTATCCGAAGATGGTTGCCGGCATTCTGTACACGGGACTGGTGACCTTTATCAGTATGTCGTTGCTGGATCGGCTCCGCCGGCATCTGCTGTTCTGGGGACAACACCGGTGAGCGCGGTCTGCCGGGTTCTGGCCTTGGTTCTGCTGCTGTCTGGCGGTCCTGCTCCGGCGGCCCTGTTTGACCGGCAGGTACAGGATCTGGCCGTGTTCCGGCAACAGGTTTCCCGTCACAGCCTGCGACTGGTAGTGGTCTTTGAGCTGCGTGATTGCCCCCAGTGCCGCTATTTGCATGATCAGGTATTCGGACAGCCGGCGGTCGAGGCAGCCTGGCAGCCGTATTACCGCAGTGTCCGGGTTTTGCTGGATGATCCCAGACTGCTCCGGACGCCTGATGGCCAGCAGTGCAGTGCGCTGCACTGGGCCCGCTCCCTGGGAATTTCCGGGGCACCGGCTTTTGTGTTTTTTGATGTGCAGGGCCGGCTGGAAACCCGTTATCAGGGAGTTTTGGCAGCGGACGACCTGATCCGGCTGGGCCAGTATGTGCAGCAGGGGCGTTATGAGGATCAGCCCTTCCGGCCAGAGAAGCGCCATTTGCATTGATTGTTACCCGGGGTCAACCATCGGGCATGTACTGTTTTCAGGCAGGTTTACCGGCACGTCATACGTCCGGCCTCCCGCCATAGGGATGGGGTCTGGATCCATGTATCGGTTTACCGGATTCGTTTTGTCACTTCTGGCGATTGTGCTGTATTGGGGAGGAGGCTGTGCCATGGCGGAAACAGCCGGCTGGCCGGCTCACCCGATCCGCTATGTGGTGCCTTGGCCGGCGGGCGGGCCTACCGATACCTTTGGGCGGACCATTGCCAGTGAGCTGTCGCGGATTCTGGGGCAGCCTGTGGTGGTGGAAAACCGGCCGGGAGCCACGGGGGCTATTGGTGCCCAGTCCGTCGCCCGCAGCAGGCCGGATGGCTATACCCTGCTGGCGCCCAACGTGACAGCCTTTATTGGCAATGTGGTGGCCAGCCCGGGTACGGTCCGGTTTGATCCGCTCAAGGATTTTGTGCCCATTGGCCTGTTTGTCGATTCATCGGTTGTGCTGTGGGCAGAGGCATCCAGTGGCATCCGGAATTTGGACGGGTTGTTAACGCGGGCCAGACAGCCGGACGGGGAGCCGGTTTCTTTCGGCACGACGGGCAGTGGATCTGTTTCGGAGCAGTCCGTCGAACAGCTGGGACGCCACTTCAGACTGAATCTGCTAAAGGTGCCCTATCAGGGGACTGCCCCGCAGCTGGCCGATCTGGTGGCCGGGCACATTGCGATCGGAGCTGTTGATTATCCCGCCGCCAGTGGCCATTACCACCGTGGCCGGCTTGTTCCCCTGCTGGTGATTGGCAGGCACCGGTTGCTGGAGCTGCCAGGTGTGCCCACCAGTTTTGAGCTGGGGCTCAAAGAGCCGGATTTCACCATCTGGAATGGCCTGTTTGCGCCTGCAGGCACGCCGCCCGCGGTAGTCAGCCGGTTGCGTGAGGCTACCCGGCAGGCTGCCTACAGTGAAGCGTTCCGCAAGATCGCTGAGGGCCAGGGCAGCCGGGTGATTTTCCAGACTGGTGATGAAGCCCTGGCGCGTCTCAGGGATGAGCTGGATAGCCGTCGCCGTTTCCAGCACAGCCTGCGCTAGTCCGGGAGGATACCCTCATGTTTTCGCCAGGATTTTCCCGGGTAGCTGCCTGGGTGGTGCTACTGGCAGGCATCCTGCTGGTCAGCGTGGCTCCGTTGCGGATCCAGGCAGCTGATGCCTGGCCGGTCCGGCCGATCCGTTATGTGGTGCCCTGGCCGGCGGGTGGCCCCAGTGATGTGTTTGGCCGGGTCATTGCCAGCGAGCTTTCGGCCCGGCTCGGACAACCCGTCATTGTAGAAAACCGGCCCGGAGCCACAGGGGCCATTGCCAGCCAGGCCGTCGCCCGCAGTGCGCCGGATGGCTATATCCTACTGGCTCCCAATACGGTGTCGTTTATCGGCAACGTGGTTGCATCGCCAGAAACCGCCGGTTTTGATCCGTTGCGGGATTTCACCCCGGTTGGGCTTTTTGTGGAATCCGAGCTGGTGCTTTGGGCTCATCGGTCCAGTGGCATCAGGACGTTTGAGGCATTTCTGGCCCGTCTCCATGATTACAGGGCCCCGCCCGTAACGCTGGGCACTACCGGTAATGGTACGGTTTCCGGGTTGTTTGTCGATCTGCTGGCCGAGCATGAGCACAGTGCCCTGAATTTGACCAGAGTGCCCTACAAGGGTACGGCACCCCAGGTGGCTGATCTGGCTGCTGGCCATGTGGAGGTTGGTGGTACCGACTATCCCAGTGCCAGTGGCCACTATGCCCGTGGTGTTCTGGTTCCCCTGCTGGTTATTGGCAAACACCGCCTGCCGGAGCTGCCGGATGTCCCGGCCAGCGCCGAACGGGGTATCCATGGTCCGGATCTGGCGCTCTGGAACGGACTGGTGGCCCCGGCCGGTATTCCACCCACCGTTCTGGCCCGTTTGCGAAGCGCCCTGGAGCAGGTGGTACATAGTCCAGCGTTCCGCAAGGTTGCCGAAGGCCAGGGTAACCGGGTGATATTCCAGACTGGCGAGCAGGCTATTGCCCGTATCCGTCAGGAGCTGGAGGAGCAGCGCCGCTTGCAGGCCCGTCTTTCAAACTGAGTTTCATGGAGAACCGCATGTCATCCGCTACCCTTGTGTCCCGTACCGATTCTCCGGGCATTCAGCCCTATGCTCCCCATATCGGTGCCACTGTTGGTCCGCTGGACCTGTCCGCACCCCTGACGGAGTCACAGGCCGGAGTACTGCGCCAGGCGCTGGCCCGATATCAGGTCCTGTTTTTCCGTGGCCAGCAGCTGACCCCGGCCTGTCAGGTTGAGCTGGCCCGGCTCTTTGGCCATCCGGACCGGGCCAAAGCCTATTTTCCCCTCAGCGCCGAGCAGGATCTGGTGGAACTTATTGAATCCAGGCCCGGAGGTCCGCGCTATACCACTGAACAGTGGCATTCGGATGTCAGCTATCTGGCGGCTCCGCCGGCCGGGGCGGTGCTGTATGCCCGGGTTCTGCCACCCTGTGGTGGGGACACCCTGTGGTCATCGGGGGTTGCCGTTTTTGAAAGCCTGCCCGGCGGGCTGGCCCGGGATATCGAGGGGCTGAATGCAATCCACAGTATCGAAAAAAGCGCCTGGGGGCGCATTTTGCGGGCCGGGCCCGGTGGTGAGGCGCGCTACCTGCAGATCATGGCCGACCATCCGCCGCGTCAGCATCCACTGGTCATGACTCATCCGCTGACCGGCCGGAAATTTGTTTTTGCCAATCCCAAATACACCACGGCCATTGATGGCTTGTCCCGCCAGGACAGCGAAGATCTGCTGCAACTGCTGTTTGCCCGGTTTGAACGGCCCGAGTTCCAGGCCCGCCTGCGCTGGGAAACAGGTACCCTGGCGGTCTGGGATAACCTGGCCACCCAGCATGCAGCCGTGGCCGATTATTCACCGGCCCGGCGCCTGATGCACCGGGTCACTTTCTGAACTGGATCACAACTCCTGAACCCGGGGCAAACCACCGGGCCCGTTCCTGTAACAGGACAGCTTTTCCGGCGCACCCAACGCGCGGGCGCTGTCCGGATGGACATTTCTGATGAGTACATCACATCACCTGCAGCAAAGCATTGCGCCAGCCGTTCCAGCCGCTGAAACCGCCAGGGCCTTGGCCGCAACCCTGGCCAAAACAGCCGTGGAACGGGACCGGCGGGGCGGGCATGCCGCGGCCGAGCGCCAGCTGATCCGTGACAGCGGCCTGTTGAGCCTGAGCATCCCCTCCTGGGTCGGTGGGCCGGGAGCCCGCTGGACAGAAATCCTGGAAACGGTAGCAATCCTGGCGGAGGCGGATAGCGCGCTGGCGCATATTTACGCTTTTCATCACATGCAGCACGCCAGTATCCAGTTCTGGGGAACCCATGAGCAGCAGAAACAGTTTCTGGGAGAAAGCCTGCTGCTAAACCAGTTCTGGGGCAATACGCTCAATCCGCTGGACCATCGGGTCGTGGTCACGACCCAGCCGGACGGCAGCTATCGGCTGGATGGCGAGAAAGCCTTTTGCTCCGGTGCACTGGGTGCCGACCGGCTGATCATTTCGGGCTGGCATGAGCCCACGGCCAGCCTGCTGATTGCCTGTGTGCCAGCCAGCCGCCAGGGCATCCAGATCAACGATGACTGGGATGGTATCGGACAGCGCCAGACAGACAGCGGAACTGCCCTGTTTCATGGCGTGCGGATTGAGCCGGCAGAGATTCTGGCAGCGCCAGGCCATGTATTCAGTCCTTTTGCCACTCTGCGGACCTGCATGGTGCATCTGGTGATGGCCATCCTGTTTGCCAGTCTGGGGCAGGCCGCCTTTGGCACCAGTCGCCGTTTTCTGCAGGAGCAGGCCAGGCCGTGGCTGTCTTCCGGGGTGGAGCGGGCCGTCGATGATCCTTTTATCCAGCAGCGGCTGGCCCGGTTATGGCTGCAGCTGAAGCCGGCCCTGCGGCAGATTGATGAGGCGATTGCCCTGTTTGAGGCAGCGTTTGCCCGGGGGCCGGCCCTGTCGGCTGAACAGCGTGGCGAGGTGGCCATTGCCGCTGCTGAGGCCAAGATTCTGGCGCAACAGGCCGGGCTGGAGGCCAGCAGTCAGATGTTTGATCTGATGGGTGCCCGTTCAGCCCGGGCGCATCTGGGGTATGACCGCTTCTGGCGCAATGTCCGGACCCATACGCTGCATGATCCGCTGGATTACAAGATCCGCGACCTTGGCCGCTGGCTGCTCTCGGGTACAGCGCCTGTGCCAACGGCCTATTCCTGATTTCTGCCGCTGCAGGTTGCTTCAGGTACGCCTAGAGCTTCCGGGCCTATCCGTACCCGATCCGTGGTGTTTTGAGAATATGCTTATAACTATAAAAACGTAATAAGCATATTTTAAATAGTTTTTTGATCTTAAGCGGGATGCCCAGTAGGCTCGCTGCTGAAAGATACGGAAGGTATCGGAGGATTTTTATGTTGATCAAAATAATCAATAACCGGGATTTTGCCAGCGGCATGCTGTTTCTGGGGATGGGGCTGGCGGGAACCGGGCTGGCCAGCCAGTACAGCCTGGGTAACGCCATGCGGATGGGCGCCGGTTATTGCCCGCTGGTACTGGGGGGCATTTTGGCCGTGCTGGGTATGGTTCTGCTGGCCCGTGGCCTTGGGCTGGGCCGTAATATGGATGAACACCTGCTGGCCAGCCTGCAATGGCGTCCTGTCCTGTTTATCGTGGCCGGGGCACTGGCATTTGGCATCTTGGCCCAGGAACAGGGCCTGCTGCTGGCCATCATGGGGCTGACCCTGCTCAGTGGTCTGGCCCGGCGCGAGGTACATCTGCCGGAACTGCTGGGGCTGAGTGCGGGGCTGGCCCTGTTTGGCGTAGCGGTGTTCTCTTTTGGTCTGGGCCTGCCGCTGCCTGTGCTGCCGGCTACCTTGGCGGGCGCGTTCTGATGGAGGCGCTGGTATCCCATCTGGCACTGGGAGCCGATACGGCCCTGAGCTGGAGCAGCCTGCTGTATTGCCTGGTCGGGGTGACACTGGGCACTCTGGTGGGTGTCCTGCCCGGCATCGGACCGGTGGCTACCATTGCCCTGCTGTTGCCAGTGACTTACGGCCTGCCACCGGTGTCGGCACTTATCATGCTGTCGGGCATTTATTACGGTGCCCAGTATGGAGGGTCAACGGCCGCGATACTGGTGAACCTGCCCGGGGAGTCCTCATCACTGGTGACCTGCCTGGATGGCCATGCGCTGGCGCAAAAAGGACGGGCAGGTGCCGCACTGGGCATTGCCGCCATCGGTTCTTTTTTCGCCGGTACGGTATCTACCCTGGTTGTGGCAGCTGCGGCCATCCCGCTGGCGGACTTTGCCCTGAAATTCGGCCCTGCCGAATATTTCTCGCTGATGGTCCTGGGGCTGATTGCGGCCGTTGTGCTGGCCCAGGGCGATGTACTCAAAGCGGTGGCCATGACCCTGCTGGGTCTGCTGCTGGGGCTGGTCGGAACCGATGTGAATTCGGGAGAGGAGCGTTTCACTTTTGGCATCCCGGAGCTGGCCGAGGGCCTCAGCTTTGTGGTGATTTCCATGGGCATTTTTGGCCTTGGCGAGATCATTGCCAATCTGGAGCGTGACCACAGCCGCGAGCAGGTGATTAAGACGGTAGGCTCAGTATTGCCAACGGGTGACGATTATCGCCGCTCATGGAAACCCGTGCTGCGGGGTTCGGCTCTAGGTTCCCTTTTGGGCGTGTTGCCGGGTGGCGGAGCGATGCTCAGTGCCTTTGCTTCGTACATGATTGAGAAGCGTTTATCAAAGAACCCGCAGGAGTTTGGACAAGGCGCGATTGAGGGCGTGGCTGGGCCAGAGTCCGCCAACAATGCCGGAGCCCAGACTTCCTTTATTCCACTGCTGGTGATGGGCTTGCCGTCCAATGCGGTGATGGCGCTGATGATCGGCGCGATGATGATTCACGGCATTGTGCCCGGCCCGCAGGTGATGACCGAGCGTCCAGAGCTGTTTTGGGGCGTGATCGTCAGTATGTGGGTGGGGAACGCCTTGCTGCTGCTGCTCAATTTGCCGCTGATCGGGGTTTGGGTACGTTTGCTGTCGGTGCCCTATCGGATGCTCTATCCCGCGATTTTGCTGTTCTGCTGCATCGGGGTGTTTAGCGTCAATAACAGCCTGTTTGATGTGTTCTTAACCGTGGGTTTTGGCTTGCTGGGTTATCTGTTCATCAAACTTCAGTGTGAGCCTGCGCCCCTGTTGTTGGGTTTTGTCCTCGGCCCGCTGATGGAGGAAAACCTGCGCCGCGCCATGCTGCTGTCGCGGGGTGATCCGACGGTGTTCTTTACTCGGCCTATTAGCGCCTCCTTGCTGGTTCTGGCCGTCCTGTTTGTGGCGCTGTTGGCTGTACCTCGTTTTCGTTCCACGCGCCAAGTGGCTTTCGCCGAGGACTGAAGACGCCGTCTTCAGCTCCATCCTTTTTTCCTTATTTGTGCTGAGGCAACCTTGCCATGCCTATTTACGACTTTAATGTGCCCACCCGTGACCCCGAAGAATACCTCGCCATCCTCAACGCACGACGCTGGGAAAAACTGCAACGCCAGATTCGCTATCTGTGGGGCAACGAGGATTACTTCCGTCTGCGTTTTAAGGAGGCGGGCATCAATGCGCCGGAAGACATTCGCAGCTTCGAGGACTTTCGTCGTCTGCCGGCCTTTATGGATAAAGCCAGCCACCGCGATTCCCAAGAGGCTTCACTGATTCGTTACGGCCATCCGCTGGGTTTGCACCTGACCACCGCGCCGGAAAATGCCATCCACTTGGCGGCGACTTCCGGTACGACGGGCAACCCGACCTTCTATGTATTCAGCCGCAAAGACCTGAACATCACCTATGAAGTTTTGGGTCGCATGTTCCGTGCCGCTGGAATTCGTCCGGGGGATACCACCTTCCACGCCTTTGGACTGTCGCTGTGGTTGGCGGGGATTACCTATGTGCAAGCGCTGGAAGCCTATGGCGCGCGTCCGGTAGCGGTGGGCGCAGAGGGCGGTGTACCCAAGATTTTGCGCTACATCGAACTGACCCGCCCGCGCGTGCTCTTTGCCACTCCGTCGATGGTGACGCAGCTCATCGAGCGTGCGCCGAGCGAGTTGGGCAAACCCGTGGGCGCTCTGGGCATTGAGGTGATTTATTGCTCCGGCGAGCCGGGAGCCAGTCTGCCCACTTTCCGCCAACGGGTGAAAGAACACTTCGGTGCTAAGGTGTTCGACGCCACTGGCGGCGCGTGGCACAACGGCACCATCACCTGTGATAGCGAGCACGCCCACGGTATGCACTACATGGCCGAGGATTACTGCTTCCGTTACGACCTGATCGACCCCGAAACCAAGCTGCCCTTGGCCCTGAAAGATGGAGCCGTGGGCGAGGCAATACACACTGCGCTGGAATACGAAGCCGCGCCTTCGTTCCGTAATGCCACCGGCGACATTCTGAAAATCCACGTCGGCGAATGCCCCGGCTGTGGCCATTTTGGCGTGCGTATGGAAATCGTAGGCCGCGCCGACGACATGCTGGCCATCAAGGGCGTGAAGGTGTATCCGGCGGCGATTCAAAACGTAGTCGGACAATTCCGCCCCGAAGTGTCTGGGGAGCTGCGCATCCGTCTGGATGGCCCGCCACCGCGTGTCGAGCCCCCGCTGCGATTAGCCATTGAAGCCGGAGAAGCCGTGCCCGCCAGCGACTGGCCCGCTTTGGGACAACGCATTGAACAGCGTATCCGCGAGCTGTTGACCTTCCGTCCGCAAGTGGAAATCGTGCCCTTCAACAGCCTGCCGCGCAGTGGAGCCAAAACCAAGCTGATCGAAATTGCTGGGAAGCCCGCCTGATGAGCACCTCCGAGGAAGCTAGTGCTCTAGGTTTTGCTGCGCCGGACGATCAGCCGGTGGGCTATATGGCGCGCACCCGTGCCTATTATTTGGCGCTGGGCTACGACAATCCCTATGTGTGGGCCCATTACCGCAATGTGCCCTTTACCCCCTTGGCCAAACCGCTGGCGGACACTCGGCTGACCCTGATTACCACCGCCGCGCCTTATCAGCCAGACAAAGGGCCCCAAGGCCCCAGTGCGCCCTACAACGCAGCGGCTAAGTTTTATCAGGTGTATTCCGGGGATACGACTCAGGAGCATGACCTGCGCATCGCCCATGTGGGCATCGACCGCCGCCATACCTCGATGGAGGACAGCCGCAGTTGGTTTCCGTTGGCGGCGCTGCGTCAAGCAGTGGCTGAGGGACGAGTAGGAGCTTTGGCAGCGCGTTTTCACGGTGCGCCGACTAACCGCAGCCAGCGCCACACCTTGGAAGTGGATGCACCGGAGATTCTGCGCCGCTGTCAGGAGGACGGTGTGGAAGCGGCCTTGCTAGTGGCTAACTGCCCGATTTGCCACCAAAGCCTGAGCTTAGTGGCGCGTACTTTGGAAGCGGCGGGCATTGCCACGGTGCTGTTGGCCTGTGCCAAGGATATTCCCGAATACCTGGGCGTGCCGCGTCTGCTGTTCTCGGATTTTCCATTGGGCAATGCGGCGGGCAAACCCCACGATCCCGAATCTCAGCGCCTGACCTTGGCGCTGGCTCTGCGCCTGTTGGAGTCTGCACCGGGGCCGCGCACCACCCTGCAATCACCGCTGATTTGGGCCGACGACCCAGATTGGAAACTGGATTACGCCAATGCCGAACGCCTGCCCGCCGAGGAGTTGGAACGCCTGCGCGCCGAAAACGAGCGCGCACGGCTGATCGCCCGTGAGCAGCGTTTGGCCACTGTATAAATTTTGGAGTTGCTATGAGTCTTGTCACTTACCAATCCCGCGATGGGATTGCCGAAATTACCCTTAACCGGGCAGAAAAATACAACGTCATTAACCACGAAATTGTGGAGGAGCTGCATCAGGCGTGGGTGCGTTTTGCCAACAGCCCAGAAGATCGGGTGGCGATTTTGGCCGCAGCGGGGGAGAAAGCCTTTACCGCCGGAGCCAACCTGCGCGACATCCCCCACGACCTGTGGCGCGCGATTCCCGGTGTAGGGGTGCAGGTGAATAAGCCGATTATTGCCGTCACCACTGGCTTGGTCATTGGTGGCGGGCTGGTGTTGGTGCAGATGGCCGATTTGGCCGTCGCGGCAGACAACACGGTGTTTTCTTACCCTGAGGCCAAGGTGGGCTTTTCCGGCGGTTTGATCAGCTCCTTGGCCGCGCGTATTCCGCATAAGGTAGCGATGGAGCTGCTGCTGGTGGGCGGCAATCTCAGCGCCCAACGCGCCTATGAGGTGGGTTTGGTCAATCGGGTAGTGCCGCTGGGTCAACAGTTGGAAACCGCCCGCGAGCTGGCTGCTCAACTGGCCGCTAATGCGCCGCTGGTGCTGTCCTTACTGAAGGATTTTGTCGGCCAAGTGCTGCCCAAAGGCCCGACGGAGCAAGCCGCCATCGCCCGTGCGCGGGTGTTGGAAATCAACGCCTCCGCCGACTTCCACGAAGGCATCAGCGCCTTTACCGAAAAACGTACCCCCACCTTTAGCGGCCACTGAGGATTTGCCATGTCGTTGACTCCAACCAAACTGGCTCGCGTACTGGCCCCGCTGGTGTTGCTCGGCAGCCTGAGTGCTCAAGCCGCGTGGCCGGAAAAAGCCATCACCCTGATCGTGCCCTACCCACCGGGCGGCGCGGCGGATACCACAGGCCGCATTTACGCCGATGCTCTGTCCGAATCCCTAAAGCAGCCGGTGGTGGTGGAAAACAAACCCGGAGCCGGAACCGCCATTGCCGCCGAGTATGTGGCTAAGTCTGCACCCGATGGCTACACCCTGTCGTTGGTGCCTACTGGCCAAGTCACGGTATTACCGCACATCGCCAAAAACCTGAAGTTCGATCCCTTCAAGAGTTTTGAGCCGGTGTCCCTGCTGGCTTACACCGGTGTGGTGATTGCCGCCAATGCCCAGTTGCCAATTAAGGATTTCAAGGATTTGATTGCTCAGGCCAAGGCCGCTCCGGGCAAGTTTTCTTATTCCTCCAGCGGTAGCGGCACCATCATCCACTTGGCGGGTGAGTACCTGCGCCTGCAAACCGGCGTGAATTTGCTGCATGTGCCCTTTAAAGGCAGCGCCCCTGCGGTGACTGCGGTAATGGGTGGCGATGTGAATTTAGCCGTCGACACCCTGACCGTGCTGGCACCGCAAATTAAAGGCGGAAAACTCAAGGGATTAGCCATCGCCTCGCCGGAGCGCTCGCCGGTATTGCCGGACGTACCCACCGTCGCTGAGTTGGGCTATCCCAATTTCGAAGTGCGCTCGTGGTTCGGTCTGGTGGTGGCGGCCAACACGCCCAAAGCCATCGTGCAGCGCCTGAATGCGGAAATCGCCAAGGCCGCTGCTTCCCAAAATGTGAAAGACAAGCTCGCCGCCCAAGGCTTGGATGCTTGGCCGAGCACGCCGGAGCAGTTCAGCCAGCAAATCCGCGCGGACTACGACAAATACGGCCAAGTGGTACGCGCGTCTGGCGCGACCTTCGACTGAGTCAGGAGGCTAGCTATGTCTTCCCATCCCTTAGAATTTATTGGCTTTTTAGCCCACCAAGCCGCCAGCGAAAGCCAAGCGCCGGTTGGCCCCTTGGTCGATCCAGCTTTTGTCGGAGCCTTTGCTCAGACACAGGAACACGCGGGGTTTGATCGCGCCCTGATTGCCTACCACAGCGGCGCGCCCGATGGTTTACAGGTCGCGGCCTATGCAGCGCAACAAACGCGGCGTTTGGGCGTGCTGGTAGCCCATCGTCCGGGAGTGATGGCGCCTACGGTAGCGGCGCGGCAATTGGCGACGCTGGATCACTTCAGCGGCGGACGGGCGGCGGTGAATATCATCACCGGCGGCAACGATGCCGAGCAGCAACGAGATGGCGATTTTCTCGGCCATGATGAGCGTTACGCCCGCACCGACGAATACCTAACCCTGATGAAGCAGGCATGGACGGCCAAAACGCCCTTTGATTTTGATGGGCGCTTTTATCAGGTGCGGGATTACCGACCCAACGTGCAACCGCTGCAAAAACCGCAGATTCCGATCTTCTTCAGCGGTTCCTCACCGGCGGCGGTGCAGGTGGCGGCCAAACACGCGGATGTGTTCATGATGTGGGGCGAGCCGCTGGAAGGCATCGCCGAGCAGATCGCCAATGTGCGCGCCGCCGCTGCCGCACAAGGTCGGGCGGAAGTGCTGCGTTTTAGCCTGTCCATTCGTCTCATTTTAGGCGCTACCGAAGCCGAGGCGTGGGCCCGCGCCGAGCGCATCCGCGAAGCCGCCGCCAAACGCCTCAGCCGAGTGCCATTGACCTTAGTACAGGGCGGAGCGCCGCAAAACGTGGGTTCGCGCCGTCTGCTGGATTTTGCCGCCCAAGGTGAAGTGTTCGATAGCTGCCTGTGGACGGGCATCGCGCGCTTGACCGGTGCGGTGGCAGGAACCGCAGCGACTACGGGCGTGGGTGGTAACACCACCGCTTTGGTGGGCACACCCGATCAGGTGGCGGATGCGCTGTTGGCTTACCACCGCATTGGCATCAGCACCTTCTTACTGCGCGGTTTTGATCCCTTGGAGGATGCCGTGGCTTATGGCCGCGAACTGCTGCCGCGCATCCGTGCTCGCATCCCCGCTGAATTACCGGTGACGGCCTTTGCGCCGCTTTAAACTCAAGGAGTATGACTGATGTTGCCTCGTCTTTCCCCGCGTTGGGCGCGTTTATTGGCGCTGGCCGGCGTGTGTTCCCTGTTGCCTTGGGGCGCTGCTCAGGCGGCTAATAATTACCCCAGTAAACCCATTCGCCTGATCGTGGCCTTTCCGCCCGGTGGTGCTTCCGATGTGGTGGGGCGTTTCTACGCTGATCAACTGTCTGCAGCCCTAGGCCAGCCGGTGGTGGTGGAAAACAAACCCGGTGCCGGAACCGCCATTGCCGCCGAAGCCGCCGCTAAGGCTGATCCCGATGGTTATACCCTGTCTTTAGCGCCCGCCGGTCAGCTCACCATCCTGCCGCATCTGGCTAAGGATCTGCGCTACGATCCCTTTAAAGATTTTGCGCCCGTTTCTGTGGTAGCTTCAGTGCCCTATGTAGTGGCGGTTAACGACACTTTGCCGGTGAAAACCTTGGCGGATTTAACCGCCTACGCCAAAGCCAATCCGGGCAAGGTCAGCTATTCCTCCTGCGGCAACGGAACCCTGTGCCATCTGGCCGGTGAGCTGTACCGCAGCCTGACCAAAACCGAGCTGCTGCATGTGCCCTACAAAGGCAGCGCTCCGGCCATTACCGCCTTGTTGGGCGGCGAAGTGAATGCCGCCTTCGACACCCTGACCATCCTCGCGCCCCAAGTGAAGGGCGGCAAAGTCAAGGGTTTGGTTATTACCAGCAAAACCCGCTCACCGGCATTGCCCGACGTACCCACCGCTGAAGAAGCCGGTTTGAAGGGCTTTGAGGTCAATTCTTGGTTTGGCCTCGTGGTGCCCGCGGCCACGCCCAAGCCGATCATCCAACGCTTAAGTGCTGCTTTGGCAGAGATCGCCAAACGTCCAGAAACCCGCGCCAAGCTGGCCGAGCAAGGCCTAGACGTAGAAAGCACCACGCCCGAAGCCTTTGCCCAACTGATCCGCGACGACAGCGCCAAATGGGGCAAGGTCGTGCGTGAATCCGGTGCCAAGATCGAATAAGTCCAACCCCATGAGACAAGGATTAGCCCTATGAATGCGCCTGCTACTGCCTTTGATCCCCAAACCGCCCTCCAAGCCGCGCGGGTGGATTTGGCCGCTGCCTGCCGTTTGGTACACCTGTTTGGTTGGACGGATTTACTCGCCACCCACATCAGTATTCGCGTGCCCGGTCGCCACGACCGCTATTTGATTAACCCCTTGGGCCTGCTGTTTGAAGAAGTCACTGCCTCCAGCATTTTGGAAGTGGACTTAGACGGCAAGATCACCGCCGGAGAGGGTGACCTTAATCCGGCCGGAATTGTGATTCACGGCGCCATTCACGCCGGCGTACCCCACGCTGAAGCAGTAGTGCATCTGCACAGCCGCGACGGCGTAGCGGTAGCCACCCAAGAAGAAGGCTTGCTGCCCCTGACCCAAATGGCGCTGATGGTACACGGCCAGATTGCTTACCACGATTTCCAGGGTGTGGTGCTGGACGAGCACGAGCGCGCCGGTCTGCTGGCCAATATGGGCGACAAACACAGCCTGATTCTGCGTAACCACGGAACCCTAACCGTTGGTCGGACGATGGCGGAAGCCTTTGCCCGCATCTGGCGTTTGGAGCGCGCTTGCCGCTTCCAATTGGCGGCTCAGTCGGCGGGTGTTCCGCTGCGCCAACTGCCAGAAGACGTCATCACTCGCACCCATGCCCAAGCACAGGTGTTGTATGGTGCCCAAGCCAGCTTTATGCCGTCCGGCAAACGCGAGTGGGCCGCTTTGCGCCGCAAGCTGGACCGTGAATTGCCCGGTTATGCCGACTGAGGAAAGCTGATGTTCCAACAACGAATTGCTGTAATTGGCGGGGGCAGCCTCGGGCTGTTTGTGGCGGGTCATTTGAGTCTGGCCGGGCATAGGGTGAGCGTGGCCCAGCGCCGGCATACTCCAGTGCCTGACGGTATCCGGGCTGAGGGTGATGAGCACTGGCAGGCTTCCGCAGTGTGTTATGTCACTCTGGAAACGCTTGAGGGGCCTTTTGATCAGGTGATCGTTGCCGTCAAATCTCATGATCTGCCGGAAATTTTGCCGCAGCTCGGGAAGCTGGGGGATGCACGGACCCAATACCTGTTCCTGCAGAATGGTGTGCCTTGGTGGTGGTCGTACCCGGCCGGGCAGATCAGTGGAGCGCCATCCATCGGCCAGATCGTAGCAGTGGTAGTGTATCACGCCTCGGAGCGGATCGCGCTAGGCCAGCTGCGGGTCCGGCGGGTACCTGGTGACCGCTACCTGCTGGCCCGCACCGATGGCGGTACCGACTCGGTGCTGGAGGCCCTGGTTGGTCTGTGGCAGGCCGCAGGCATTCCAGCTCAATATGCATCTGATATTCGTGCAGAGGTGTGGAGCAAGCTGATGGGGAATGCCACGTTCAACCCCATGAGCGCCATTACGGGTGCGGGAATGAGCGATATGGTGCTGAACCCGCTGATCCGTGAGGTTCTGCTGGCCGGCATGGCTGAGGTGGGCCAGATTGCAGCCGCTGAAGGTGTTACGGTGAAAGCAGATCCGCAGACGCGGATCCGGCGGGCCGAGGAGGTGGGGAATACCCGGACATCCATGCTGCAGGACCGTCTGGCCGGACGCCGGCTGGAGCTGGATGCTCTGCTGGGCCAGCCGGTCGTGCTGGCCCGCCGGCATGGCATTCCGGTGCCCGTTCTCAAAACCTTGTGGGCATCTCTTTCACTAGTCTGACGGAGATATCTTCACATGTGTCAGCTCCCGGATGATCAAATGGCACAAGGAGGACATCCTCTTTGGGCTTGCCGGGGAGTCGCCCCGGGGCTATTCAGGAAGAGATTTCGAGGGGGCTGGTGAGAGGACTGTCCCTGCGTTCCATCGTCAGGCAGCTCAACCGGTCGCTATCGACGCCCTCCCGAGAGGTCAGTCGCAATGGTGGCCGGACGCGCTATCGAGCTACAGGTGCAGATGATCGTGCCCGGGATCAGGCCAGACGCCCAAAGCTTTGCCAGCTGGCAGGCAACAACCCTCTGCGCGGCCTGCCTGATTGCCGGATCATCCAATACCCACATCGCCACGCTTGTGGAGCGGCGGCCCCGTTTTACCATGCTGGTCAAGGTTCAAGGCAAGGATACACGCCCGGTTGTGGAGGCTCTTGTGCGGCAGATCCAAACACTGCCCGAGCCAGTGAGGCTGTCACTGACCTGGGATCGTGGCTCAGAATTGGCCGGGCATGAACGTCTCAGTCTCGAGACCGGCATGGACATCTACTTCTGCGATCCAGGCCGCCCCTGGCAACGAGGTACCAATAAGAACACGAACAGACTGCTGAGACAGTATTTTCCCCAAAAAAAACCTTGGCGGATACTCGCAGGATAAACTCGACTCAGTTGCACTGAGACTGAATCAACGACCACGCAAAATACTGGGATATCGTTCACCAGCAGAATATTTCAGTAGCAGTGTTGCAGTGACCGGTTGAATCCTCAATCGCTATTTCGGAGATGGGTAATCAGGCATCCGGGATCTGTAACGACTGAACCCATGTCTTTTCGGCATTCATCCAGCTAGGCCGGAGAATACCGGATTTTTCTTTCCGGTCGTCCAGTCACTCCAGGACCCGGAAGCCGTGGGTAGCGTCACGGGCCAGCTGTTCCACCAGGCCGAACTCCCAGTCCAGGTAAGCCTGCATGGCCTCTCCAGGATTGTCTGTACCTTCATAGGGGCGGCGGTAGCGGTCGGTCCGGGGTACTGCCAAGGCGGTTTCTCCACTTTCAGCCGGTTTTCCGGCATGGAGCCAGGCTGTGGTTCCGCCCTCCAGCACAAAAACGGGCTGGCCAGTCAGGCTGTGTACCTCCTCTGCCGCATAGCGGGCCAGCAGGCTGCTGCTGCAGGTCAGCACGTAACGGGCTGCTTGTGGAATCCGCTCCAGTGCGGCTGTCAGCTGGGCCCGCAGCACCCACCAGGCGCCAGGAATATGCTGGTGGACATAGTTGGCACTGGCCGTAAAATCCAGCACACGGGTCTGGCGGTCAGCCAGCCAGTCTTGCAGGGTGTCCGGACTGATAGTTCCGGCAGCCGGTACTGGCGGTACGGGGGCGGACCATGGGCCCTGTTTACTGAAGTCAGCGGGGGACAGATCATCCAGCACCCAGACATCCCAGCCCATCTGGGCCAGCCAGGAGCCGGTCATGTTGGCCCGCACGTCATCGGTATCGGCCAGTACAATCCGGGCACCCCGCACGCTGGCGAAGTGGTCGGTTTCCTGTACCAGCTGGCCACCCGGCACCGGGCGAAAACCGAGGAGATGGCCGGCAGTGTATTCTTCCTCTGTCCGTACATCAAAGCAGTAGAGCGTCCGCCGGGAGTCGGACTGCCACCGGGACAGCTGTTCCGGAACGGCCCGCCCGACCGCGGCCCGGTCTGCCACCTGCCGGGCCTGATGGGCTGCAGCCTGTTGCTGTTCGCTGCTGATCCGGAGAGGAAACCGGCGCTGCTGGTCATGCTCAAGGTGCAGTCCGGCCAGTGTCCAGCCGATGGTTCCGTTACGCAGGGCGGCAACCGGGTTGGGAATGCCGGCATTGATCAGGGACTGGGTACCGATGATGCTCCGGGTCCGGCCTGCACAGTTGACAATGATCCGGGTGGACGGATCAGGGGCCAGCGCCCGGGCCCGCAGGACCAGTTCGGCACCCGGTACACTGATGGCACCGGGAATGCTCATGGTCTGGTATTCGTCAAAGCGGCGGGCATCAAGGATGATGCTATTGGCTCCGGAGTCCAGCAGGGCCTTGACTTCATGGGCTTCTAGGGATGGTGTATGCCGCCGGTTTTCGACCAGCTCACCGAACGCCTTGCTGGGAACGTTGACATCAATAAACAGCTCGCCACCGGCCTGCTGCCAGCCTTCCAGACCATTTTCCAGCAGGGCTGTGTCCGTATAGCCCAGCTGGCGCAGACGCCGGGCAGCCCGCAGGGCCAGTCCATCTCCCCGGTCATAGAGGGTGATGGCCGTATCCCGGCGCGGTATCCGGGCATAGACCTCCAGTTCCAGTCTGGACAGTGGAATGTTGACGGCAAACAGGGGATGTCCGGTGGCAAAAACGGCTTCTTCGCAAACATCAACCAGCGCCAGCTCCGTCTTTTCCAGCAAGGCTTTCCTGATGTCCTGGAAGGTGCGTACCGTCGGCTGGCTCATGCGGTAACCTCGCGGGACAGGTCCCAGATATTGGGCAGGCTGTCATTGGAGTAGCCGGAAACAAAGGGTTTTTCACGGCCGTCCGCCTGATAGGTCGCCCGCTGTACAGCGCCAATATTGCCCCCGTAAACGTGGATGCTGATGGATACCTGGTCATCACAGGCATTGGTCACCTGATGGATATCACCCATGGCTGGCGAGACGGCTTCAACCTGGCCGGGCTCCAGCAGCACCGGCTCGCCATCAGCGTGCAGGCTGTTGTCTGTCCGGCGGAAGTTTTGGGCATATTCCCGGCCACGCAGCATGCCAATCAGACCCCAGACCCGGTGATCGTGCACCGGTGTGCGCTGGCTTGGTCCCCAGACAAAGGCGACGACGGAAAAGCGCGAGCGGGCGTCCGCATGCAGCAGGTATTGCTGGTAATGATCCGGGCGGGGCCGGCTGAAGGCCTCCGGCAGCCAGTCATCCTCACGAACTAGGCGCTGAAGCAGCTGGCGGCCTTCCTGCAGGATGCGGGATTCGTCGTCCGGATTCTGGTCAATCACGCTGGCCAGCTGGCTGACAAAATCTCTCAGGCGTCCGGGATGGGCAGATAAAACACTCATGGGATTTTCCTTGCGGTATCTGTTGGTTCCGGCATGGCCAGCAGGCGGGTGGCATTGCCGTAAAAAAATTTGTCCAGTACGGCAGCTCTGAAGCCCAGCTGCAGGGCATCTTCGATGGACTGGCGGATGGGCCGGAAAGGATAGGAGGAGCCAAACAGCAGCTGGTCACCCAGAAAACCGTTGGCAGCCCGGACAAAGGACTCGCTGCCCGGGAGGAACAGGTACATGTCCGGCACGATATGGATGTTTTCATGACGGAATGCCACACCCAGCAGCGCCTGTACCTGTGGCCAGTAGCCGTGGTAGCAGACAATGGCCAACTGCGGAAAGGACCGGGCCACGGCAGCGAGCCGGCCCGGATCATTAAATGCCGGGTTCGGGGTGGTGGGGCCGGACATCAGAAACAGGGGCACACCACGGGCCTGCAGGTATTCATACAGCGGAAAATACAGCGGATCGTCCGGGTGCCGGGCCGGTTCGGCAAAGCCGGGCTCCAGATCAATTCCGGACAGCCCCAGTTCATCCAGGGCCCGGCCGGCTTCTTGGAGGGCGCCGTCAATGCCCTGCACTGCCGGTTCCACACTGCCTATGCCCAACAGTTGCTCATGGTCGCGGACAATCTGGAATATCTGGTCATTGGGCAGGTGCTGGGCCGGGGTATGCCGGCCGACCACGACTGCCCGGAGCAGCCCGGATTCCTGCACTTCGGCCAGGAAACCTTCCCGGGTCCGGGAGCGAGCAAAGTGCTGGTCATCGCCCCGGGTACCAACCCTGCGGTTTAGCCAGCGGGCGGCTGCGCATTCCGGCGAGTCCGGGGTGGCGCCGAAAAAATCGTGCAGATAGGCCGGCCGGCAGCGCAGGTCAATGACCTTCATGCCGCGGCTCCCTGCTGCTCCGCTGTGTCATGGGTGGCACGGATATCAAAGGCTCCGCCCGTCAGTGTCTGACGGGTTAGGGTGATGGGGGTTTTACCGGGCAGCAGGGGGAAGACCAGTTCTGCAAAACGGATGGCTTCTTCCAGGTGGGGGTAGCCGGACAGCACAAAACTGTCCACACCCAGATCCGCATATTCCTGCAGCCGGGCTGCTACCGTCTGGGGGTCGCCCACCAGTGCGGTGCCTGCCCCGCCACGCACCAGGCCCACGCCGGCCCAGAGGTTGGGGCTGACCTCCAGCCGGTCACGCCGTCCGCCATGCAGGGCTGTCATCCGGCGCTGCCCTTCAGAATCCATGGTGGCGTAGTTGGCCTGGGCTCTGGCAATGGTTTCATCATCCAGCTGGCTGATCAGCCGCTCGGCGGCGGCCCAGGCTTCCCGTGAGGTCTCCCGGACAATCACATGCAGGCGTACCCCGAAGCGTACAGTCCGGCCATGGCGGGCCGCCCGCTGGCGAACGTCTGCTATTTTTTCTGCAACGGCTGCGGGGGGTTCTCCCCAGCTCAGGTAGGCATCCACATGCCTGGCAGCCAGTTCATGGGCCGCGGGCGAGGAACCACCAAAATAAAGCGGCGGATAAGGACGCTGTATTGGCGGGAAAAAATTCCGGGCCTGACGGGCCTGAACATGCTTTCCGCTGAAGTCAACGGTCTGTCCCTGTAGCAGGGCACGCCAGACGGTCAGGAATTCATCGGCTGCTGCATAACGCTGGTCATGGTCAAGAAAAATTCCTTCTGCAGCCAGTTCGGTGGCATCCCCGCCGGGTACGACATTGAGCAGCAGCCGCCCATGCAGGGCTTGGTCTAGGGTGGCAGCCTGGCGGGCGCAGACGGTCGGGTGGCTGGCCGAGGTGCGCAGGGCTACCAGCAGTTTGATACGCCGGGTCACGGGTGCCAGACTGGCCGCCGTGATCCATGGATCAAGACAGCTGCTGCCGGTGGGAATCAGTAGCCCGTCGTAGCCCAGATTTTCGGCAGCAATGGCGATCTGCTGCATGTATTCATTGGTTGGCGGCCGCCCGGAAGATGACTTTCCCAGATAGCGGGTGTCACCTGAAGTAGGTAAAAACCAGAAAATATCCAGACTCATGGCGATAACACTCCAGAAAGCAGTGTGCAGGCGGGCAGCATCAGTTGGCTGGCTGTTTGGCCGGTGTTATGCGGTAGCCCATGATGTCATGGGCAGAAAGGTCCGGTATTCCGGTTTCCATAACTTAAATGACCGGCCAGCGCTGGATTAAATACTTTTTAATTATTTGCTTAGATAGTTTTGCTGCCCGTCCGCCCTGCTCTGGACGGGTTATAAATCAATCGCAAAAAGATATTTATCCGGATGGATTTCCTTGGCCTAGATTGACCCGACCGGAACACCGGACATCCAGTTCTCCTGTCCTGTTCCGGCCTGTCTCGTATCCGACAGCCGCAGGCCAACGATCGAGATGAGGTCAAGATGAGTCAGCCTGTTACGGACCAGGAACCGGTCCGTTTGATCCAGACCGCAGACGAAGCCTTGGGAATTGCCCATGCGGTGGCCAGTATGGCCATGGCTGGTGTTATTCAGCGGGATGCGTCCCGCCAGCTGCCCTTGGCCGGGCTGGACTATCTGTCCCGGCAGGGACTGGGTGGTATCGGTATTCCGGCCACTCACGGTGGGCCCGGTTTGTCCCTTGCCGCCCAGAGTGAGACGGTGCGCATCATTTCCCGTGTTGATCCTGCACTGGGACTGATCCTGCTGAATCACTTCAGTGTGGTCCGGCTGCTGCTGGACAGGGCCAGCATGGAACAGCAGGCCAAGCTGCTGGGTCCGGTATTGCGGGAAGGCCAGCGTTTTGGCAGTGCGGGACCGGACTTCCCGGAGGAGCAGACTGCTCCCGCCCTGCTGCAGGATGCCGGACCCGGTTACCAGCTGGATGGCCAGAAGATTCAGGTCTTGGGCGCCAGAATGGCACACTGGCTGGCCATCCGGGCCGCTGACCGCCGGGGAAATCTGTTCTGGGTTGTTATTCCCAGGAATGCAGCGGGTTTGCAGATTACGGATGATCCGGCCGGATTTGGCCTGCGGAGCACGGACAGGGTGGTTGTGAATCTGGCGCAGATACCGGTTCCGGCCGTGGATCTGCTGCCTGACCAGGGGCTGGCTGGTCAGCCGGACTTCCGGAAATTCTTTATCCGCCTGCTTCAGGCCGCTGTGGATACCGGGATTGCCCGGGCGGCTGTGGAAGATGCCACCGGTTTTGTCCGGCGTTTTGCCCGTCCCTGGGTTGATGCCAAGACCCATAAGGCCAGTGAAGATCCTTACACCCTTAGTGAATTCGGGCGGCTGTATCTGGAGCTGGATGCAGCCGAAACCGCTCTGGTGCATGCCGCAAAAAATCTGGATCTGTTGCCCTCCGGGAATCTGGATGCCGGTACCTCTGCCCGAACCGCCGCCCTTGTGGCCGGTGCCCGGGCACTTGCTGCCGAAACAGCCTTGCTGGCAGGGGAAAAGCTGTTTGAGCTGTCTGGCAGCCGTTCGACACTGGCCGGACAGGGGTTTGACCGCCACTGGCGCAATGCCCGGGCCCATACCTTGGCTTCACCAGCCCGGCGGATGTATCCGGACGTGGGCCAGCACTATCTGAAAGTCCCCGGTGTCATTGGCCATTCCTGGATTTGAGAGGAGCCCTTATGAGTACATTTACCCGCAAGCAGCCGCCAGCCGTGGCGGTTATCCGCAATGACCTGCAGGCACTGGAAGTCATGCAGGCTCTGGTGCCCGGCTTTGCCCGCGAGGCCGCCCGGCGTGACCGGGAGCGTCAGCTGCCCCATGCGGAGCTGGAGATTTTTTCCGGGTCAGGATTATGGGGAATTACCGTTCCGGGGGGGTACGGTGGGGCGGATGTTTCAGCAGAAACCCTGGTGCAGGTGGTCAGCGGGGTTGCCCAGGCCGACAGCTCACTGGCCCATATTCCACAAAATCATTTCTATGCGCTGGAAGTGCTGCGGGTTAATGGCACTGAGGCGCAGAAACAGCGGCTTTATGCCGAGGTACTGGCCGGTGCCCGCTTTGGCAATGCCCATGCCGAGTTTGCTACGCCGGCGGCTCACGAGCGCACGACACAGCTGAGCCGGGATGCCTCGGGTTACCGGATTAATGGTCAGAAATTTTATGCCACTGGCGCCCTGTTCGCCGATCGTATTCCGACCTCTGTCCAGGATGCTGATGGCCAGACTTACTTTGCGTTTGTGCACCGGGAGGCACCGGGGCTGACCGTAATTGATGACTGGTCCGGCTTTGGGCAGCGCACCAGTGGCAGCGGTTCGGTACTGTTTAGCAATGTGCCGGTTACGGCGGATGATCTGGTGCCTTTTCAGTCCGCTTTTGACCGGCCAACAGCGGTGGGGCCTTTTGCCCAGATCCTGCATGCGGCTATTGATCTTGGGATTGCGCGGGCCGCCTGGTCAGAAACGCTGGCTACTCTGAATGGCTTTCCTCAGCCGGTGGCCATCTTGCCGGGAGGGGATCACAGCCCGGATCTGGTCCTGATCGGTCAGCTGGGTGTCCGGCTCCAGGCCGCAGAGCTGCTACTGGCCAAGGCGGCCCGGGTACTGGAGCAGGCCCGGAAGCAGCCGGATGAGCAGCGGGTAGCCAGAGCATCCATTGCGGTGGCCAAGGCCCGGGCCATTACGACAGAGGTGGCGCTGACAGCGTCCGGACGGCTGTTTGAGGTTACCGGAAGCCCGCCAGCAGGTATGCCAGTGGGGTTTGACCGTCACTGGCGCAATGCCCGGACGCATACCCTGCATGATCCGGTACGCTGGAAATATCACGCCATCGGCAATTACTACCTGAACGACACATTGCCACCCCGGCGAGGAACCCTGTAATGGCCCGCTCAAAGCAGATTGCCCTGAATGCCTTCAATATGAACTGCATCGGCCATATCAATCATGGATTATGGACTCATCCGCGCGACCGGTCGACCGAATTCAATACCCTTGAATACTGGACGGATCTGGCAAAGCTGCTGGAGCGTGGCCTGTTCGACAGCCTGTTTATTGCTGATATCACGGGAGTCTATGACGTTTACCAGCACAATGCCGATCTGGTCCTGAAGGAGGCGGTCCAGATTCCGGTACATGATCCATTGCTGATTGCTTCTGCCATGGCCAGCGTGACCCGGCATCTGGGATTTGGCCTGACGGCCAATTTGACCGAGCCGCCCTATGTATTTGCCCGGCGCCTGTCCACGCTGGATCATCTGACCGGTGGCCGGGTGGGCTGGAATATCGTGACGGGCTACCTGGAAAGTGCTGCCCGGGCCATCGGTCTGGCGCAGCAGACCGAACATGACCTGCGTTATGACCAGGCCGATGAATATCTGGAGGTTCTGTACAAGCTCTGGGAGGGGAGCTGGGAAGAGGATGCCGTACTGGCTGACCGGAGCCAGCGCATTTATGCCGATCCGGAAAAGGTCCACAAGATCCACCACAAGGGTGTTTTTTACCAGGCCGAGGGCTATCACCTGACCAGCCCGTCGCCCCAGCGGACGCCACTGCTGTTTCAGGCCGGGACTTCGGAGCGGGGATTGCGCTTTGCCGGCCAGCATGCCGAGGGTGTGTTTGTGGGAGGCCAGAGTCCGGCCATTATCCGTGACCAGGTCCGCCGCCTGCGCCAGCAGACTGTGGCAGCCGGGCGCCGGGCCGATGCCGTCAGGGTTTTTATGGGACTGACAGTGGTGGTGGCGCCTACAGAGGCGGAGGCCCGCGACAAGCTGGCCGAATATCAGCAATATGCCAGTCCGGAAGCCGGTCTGGCGCATTTTTCCAACACCACGGGTATTGATTTTTCCCGCTACGGGCTGGATGAGCCCATCCGCTATCAGAAAACCAATGCCATCGAGTCAGTAGTCAAAAGTTTTACGGCCGGGGATGCTGGCTGGACCCGGCGCAAACTGCTGGAGCAGCACGCGCTGGGTGGACGCTATCCGCTACTGGTCGGTTCACCGGTGCAGATAGCCGATGCCCTTGAGCACTGGATTGCTGAAACGGATCTGGATGGTTTCAACCTGACCCGGACGGTTACTCCGGAAAGTTACGCCGATTTTATTGAGCTGGTCATTCCCGAGCGCCAAGGTCGTGGCTGCTACAAGACGGCTTATCCGGAGGGCACTCTGAGGCACAAGCTGTTCGGCCAGGGAAGCCACCTGCCGGCAGATCATCCGGGTAGCTGCTGGCGGCCGCTACATCCGGAAACGGCTGATTCCGGAGTGCGTCAGCCTGGTTGATGCTGCCGATACGGTTGTCTGACTGATTTTTTGGGGAAATTGCCATGCAACATCCGTTAAAGGCTTGGTCTGGCTGGCAGGGAAGGCTGGCAACTGCGTTATTGTCCCTGCTACTGGCAGCGGCAGCATGGGCCGGAGATAAACCACTCCGGGTAGGTACGACGGCCGGTTTTGCGCCTCCATTGGAAGTTGCTGTCCAGGAGGCTGCCCGTCAGGGGCTGGCGGTGGAGCTGGTGGAGTTCAGCGACTGGATTGCACCCAATGTCAGCCTGGCACATGGGGATATCGACGTGAACTATTTCCAGCATATTCCTTTCCTGGAAAATGCCCGGAAGGCAACCGGTTATGACCTGGTGCCGTTTGCTCCGGGAATCATTAATAACGTGGGCTTGTATTCCAGAAAATATCAGAATTTCAAGGCATTGCCCAAAGGAGCCACGGCGGCCATTGCCAGTGATCCGGTCAATGGCGGGCGGGGCCTGCAGCTGCTGGAGAAAGCCGGTCTGATCCAGCTGAAACCCGGTGTGGGCTACCGGGCGACACAGGCCGATATTCTGGCCAATCCTGGCGGGCTGAACATTGTTGAGATGGAGGCTGTGCAGCTGGTCAGGGCGCTGGATGATGTTGACCTGGCCCAAGGGTATCCGCATTACTTGCGGCTGGCCAAAACCATTGATCCCGGCTCGGCCTTGCTGTTCGACGGCCTGGACCATCCAGAATATGTCATCCAGTTTGTTGTCCGGCCGGATCGCCGGACTGATCCGCGGATCCGCCAGTTTGTTGATATCTATCAGAAGTCCCCGGTTGTACGGGTTGCGCTGGATGAAGCCAATGGCACCCTGTACCAGCCGGGCTGGGAGCGCTGAAATGACTCTTGCCACACTTTATAAGCCGGTTACCCGCCCGGAGCATCCTGTCCCGGTTTTTTCCGGGGCTCATCCGGCGACCAGCCATTTGCGTTTTGAGCATATCGGGAAAACCTATGATACGCCCCAAGGGCCAGTGCAGGCCCTGCACGATATTGATCTGACCATTGGTCGCGGGGAAATCTTTGGCATCATTGGCCACAGTGGTGCCGGCAAGTCATCCCTGTTACGGACAATCAACCGGCTGGAGGCGGTTACAGCGGGCCGGTTGCTGGTCAACGGGCAGGATATTGCCACTCTGGGAACGCAGCAGCTGGTCAGCTTCCGGCGCAAGACCGGCATGATTTTCCAGCAGTTCAATCTGCTGTCTGCCCGGACCGTACGGGAAAATATCGAGCTTCCTCTCCAGGTTGCCGGCATTGGGCGCAGCCAGCGCCGGCGCAAGGCTGAAACCCTGCTGGCGCTGGTCGGTCTGCAGGATAAGGCGGATATGTATCCGGCCCGGTTGTCTGGCGGGCAGAAACAGCGGGTCGGGATCGCCAGGGCGCTGGTGCATGATCCGGAAATCCTGTTGTGCGATGAGGCCACCAGCGCCCTTGATCCGGAAACGACCCAGTCCATCCTGCAGTTACTGAAAGAGATCAACCAGAGCCTGTCGCTGACGGTGGTGCTGATTACCCATGAAATGAGCGTAATCCGCCAGATCTGCAACCGGGTTGCGGTGCTGGACCAGGGCCATATTGTGGAGCAGGGTCCGGTCTGGCAGGTTTTTGGCCATCCACGGCAAGCCGTGACCTGTGCCCTGCTGGCCCCCCTGCAGCACCGGTTGCCGCCAGCCCTTGAGGGACAGCTGATGGCTGACGGGGCCGGCCCGGGAGGATCGCCAATACTGGCCCTGGATTTTTCCGGCAAGACTTGGCCTGGTCCGGATCTGGCAGCTCTTGGCCAGTCCTTGCAGGGTCGGGTCCGGCTGCTGGATGCCGGACTGGAGGAAATTCAGGGCCATCTGGTCGGACGGCTGCTCATCCGGGTGGATGATTCTGTGCTGGATCCGGCAGTCCTGCTGGACAGGGCTGGACAGTGGGCCGACCATGCCGAGGTGCTGGGTCATGTCGCTGCTGCTTGAGCGTCTTTGGCAGGGGATGCTGGATACGCTGCTGATGGTTGGCGTATCTTCGCTGATTACGCTGCTGGCCGGTATTCCACTGGCCGTTTTTCTGGTCACCGGAGCCCAGGGCGGGCTTTTTGAAATGCCCTGGCTGACCCGGCTGGCCGGCAGTCTGGTCAATATGCTGCGCTCAGTGCCCTTTCTGGTGCTGATGGTGGCGCTGATTCCTCTGACCCGGCTGATTGCCGGGACCAGTTATGGTGTCTGGGCCGCCGTGGTTCCGCTCACCGTGGCCGCGGTGCCATTTTTTGTCCGTATTGCTGAGGTCAGTCTGCGTCAGGTCAGCCATGGTCTGGTCGAGGCAGCCCAGGCCATGGGCTGCCAGCGCTGGCATATTGTCTGGCATGTCCTGTTGCCCGAGGCGCTGCCGGGCATCATTGGGGGGTTCACTATCACACTGATTACACTGATTAATGCTTCGGCCATGGCGGGAGCCATTGGTGCAGGGGGGCTGGGTGATCTTGCCTACCGGTATGGCTACCAGCGGTTCGATGGCCAGATGATGGTGACGGTTATTGTCGTCCTGGTAGTGCTGGTTGCACTGATCCAGTGGGTGGGTGACCGACTGGTGCTCCATTTTGACCGGCGCTGAGCAAAAGGAGAGCATGGCTGGGCTGTGGTTTTCCGGGGCAGGCTGGTCCAGGTCCTGCTGACATTTTGCGTGGAGGGCCATGGGATCGCACAGGCTCTGGCTGTGCAGTCCCGGCCCGTGGGCCGGACTCCGTCCACCAGCCATAGCCAAAGGATGGCGACAGAAATGTAGATGCCGCCATACGTGGCCTGCACGCGCCCGGCAGCAGCTGGGTGCAAACTGGGCAACCATGCAAAGACCGCCAAACTCAACGCGGCAGGAACCAGCCACCAGGCTGAGCACTTTTCACGCAGCCACAGGCAGGGTAGAACGCAGCCGATGATCTCAGTCTGTGCCATCTTTCCCTGCCCTGAATGGCGGGGAAAGATGGCACATCTGGCCGACAGCCGTCCATACCATGGTCCCACAGGCTCCGGGATCGGCTACCTGGAGCAGCCGGTTTTAACCTGATTCCCAAATGTTATTTATAAAAACTGGCTTGGTTCATTCAGTATTACCCAGACCGGACCACCGGACTTCATCACCTGATTTGCCATTGTTGAAGTTCCGGTGACCGGTGCCCCAGGGGCGACGGGGACCGGGAGGAGGTCTCTGTCATGTTTATTGCCAGCCCTGTCCGGGCATTGTTTGCGCCCTCGTTCTGGAGTCTCGGGCTGCTGCTGGCCCTGCTGGTCAGTTTGCCGGTCCAGGCCAAAACCCTGCTACGGATCGGCTACCAGAAATCCTCGACGCTGATGAGCCTGATGAAAGCTGATGGCAGCCTTGAGCGGGCTTTGCTGAGTCAGGATGTCGCCATCAGCTGGCATGAATTTGCCAGTGGCCAGCCGTTGGCCGAGGCGCTGAATGTTGGCAGCGTTGACCTGTCTGCCGATGTTGCAGATACCGTTCCGGTGTTTGCTCGGGCAGCAGGGGCTGATTTGGTGTATTTCGCCAGGGAAGCGCCTTCTCCTGAAGCCCAGGCCATTCTGGTCAGTCGAGCGGCTCCGTTTAAGACGGTGGCAGATCTGAAGGGCCAGAAAGTGGCTGTTACCAAGGCGTCGGGCAGCCATTATCTGCTGATGGCTGCCCTGGCAAAGGCCGGGCTGTCCTTTGCCGATATTCAGCCGGTCTGGCTGACCCCGGCTGATGCACGGGCTGCCTTTGAAACCGGGCAGGTCGCTGCTTGGGCTGCCTGGGAGCCTTTTTTGAGTGCCGCCTGTGACCAGGCGGGCGCCCGGATTCTGGCTGATGGGCGGCAACTGGCGGACTATCAGCGCTATTACTTGGCCAGTATCCGTTTTGCCCGGCAGCACCCACAGGTCCTGCAGCGCATTTATGCCGAGCTGGTTCGGGCCGGGCAACAGGTACGAGCCCATCCGGCCCGGACAGCCCGTGTCCTGGTTCCGCTCTGGGGCAATCTGGCACCACAGATTATTGAGCAGGCCAATGCCCGGCGCAGCTACCGGGTTTTACCGGTTGACCAGGCAAGTCTTGCTGGCCAGCAGCGGCTGGCCGATGCCTTTTATCGTGCGGGTCTGCTGCCGGTACGGCCTGATTTCAAGGACGCTGTCCTGTGGCATCCATCCACAACAGCCATACCCCATTGATCACTGTTTAGGAGTCAGGTATGCACATCCGAATCCTGTTCATCGGGCTGGTTATTCTGCTGGGACTGGGGACTTTCCAGGCCCGGGCCGAATCCTTGCGGATCGGCTATCAGAAATATGGTACCCTGGTTTTGCTAAAGGCCCGGGGGCAGCTGGAGTCACGGCTAGCTGCCCGGAATGTTCAGGTGCAATGGTTCGAGTTTCCCGGTGGTCCCCAGCTGTTGGAGGCACTTAATGCAGGGGCCATTGATTTTGGCACCACCGGTGAGGCTCCGCCCATTTTTGCCCAGGCGGCGGGTGCTGATTTGCTGTATGTGGCCAATGAGCCGCCGGCTCCGGCCGGCGAGGCCATCTTGGTCCAGAAAAATGCATCCATTCCGTCGGTTGCCGAGCTCAAGGGTAAAAAGGTTGCCCTGAACAAGGGCTCCAATGTGCATTTTTTGCTGGTGCGGGCTCTGGAGGAGGCTGGTCTGTCCATCCGGGACATTACGCCGGTTTACCTGCCGCCTGCTGATGGCCGTGCTGCTTTTGAAAGTGGCCAGGTAGCAGCCTGGGCGATCTGGGATCCTTTCCAGGCGGCGGCCGAGCAACAGTTGCAGGCCCGTACCTTGCGGGATGGCACCGGGCTGGTGGCCAACCATCAGTTTTATCTGGCGGCCCGCCATTACGCAGACCGGCACCCGGAGGTGATCCGGACACTGATTCAGGAAATCCGGGATACGGGGGCCTGGATCACCCGGCATCCTGAGGAGGCCACAGCCCTGGTCGCTCCGCTTCTGGGGCTGCCGGCCGCGATTACCCGTATTTCCATTGCGCGGCAGGGCTATGGTGCCCGTCTGCTGACACCGGAGGTCATTGCGGCCCAGCAGCGCATTGCAGATACCTTCAGTGCGCTCCGACTGATTCCAAAACCCCTGAATATCCGTAATGCCGTCTGGATGCCTGAGACCGAACAGGGCCCGGAACGGACTGCTACAGCCCGCTGATGGGCCCGTCTGGAGAGGTGTTTGTTTATGTCGCTGACTATATTCTGGTTTTTGCCAACTCATGGGGATGGGCATTATCTGGGTACAGCAAAGGGTGCGCGCACCGTTGACCACAGTTATCTGCAGCAGATTGCCCGGGCAGCCGAACGGCTCGGTTTTGCCGGTGTCTTGGTGCCCACTGGCCGCTCCTGCGAGGATCCGTGGATTGTGGCAGCGTCCCTGATTGCCGATACGCGGACCCTGAAGTTTCTGGTAGCCCTGCGGCCCGGAGTCATTTCTCCCACGGTTGCGGCCCGCCAGGCCGCAACCCTGGACCGGCTGTCCGGAGGGCGTGTCCTGTTTAACCTGGTGACTGGCGGTGATCCGGAGGAGCTGGCCGGCGATGGCCTGCATCTGGACCATGCCGGACGTTATGAGGCAGCTGCTGAATTCACCCGCATCTGGCGCAACGTGTTATCCGGCCAGCCGGTCGATTTTGAGGGCCGGCATTTGCAGGTCAGGGGCGCCCGGCTGCTGTTTCCGCCGGTCCAGCAACCCCATCCTCCTTTGTATTTTGGCGGATCATCAGCAGTAGCCCACGAGCTGGCAGCAGAACAGGTTGATCTTTATTTGAGCTGGGGCGAGCCTGTCGAGGCGGTTGCCGCAAAGATAGCCGATGTCCGGGCCAGGGCCGCCCGGCATGGCCGGATCATCCGTTTTGGCCTCAGGGTTCATGTCATTGTCCGGGAAACATCAAAACAGGCCTGGGAAGCTGCCAGCCAGCTGATCAGCCATCTGGATGATGCCACGGTGGCCCGGGCCCAGACATCGCTGGCCCGTTTTGATTCTGCAGGCCAGAAGCGGATGAATGCCTTGCATGGCGGGCAGCGTGACCGGCTGGAAATTGCTCCCAACCTCTGGACAGGCATCGGACTGGTACGGGGAGGGGCCGGTACGGCCCTTGTGGGGGATCCACAGGAGGTTGCCGGGCGTTTGCAGGCTTATGCGGCACTGGGTATTGATACCTTTGTCCTGTCAGGCTATCCCCATCTGGAAGAGGCTTATCGCACTGCTGAACTGCTTTTTCCGCATCTGGAATTGGCGCAGCCGGTGCTACCGGCTGATTCTGGCGCCATTCGGCCAGTTGGGGAAATTGTCGCCAATGATCAGCTGCCCGGTGCGGACATTCCGGATTGAATCTGGCTGGAAAGGAAAAAATGAAGAAATCAGCCGTAAATCGTTTTATTCCCTGGCTCCTGCCGCTGCTGCTGCTGGCTGTCTGGCAGTTTTCTGCAAATGCCGGCTGGCTGTCGACTCGGATTCTGCCAGCTCCAGATGCCGTGCTGGATGCAGGCCTTGAATTGCTGGCCAGTGGCGAGCTGTGGGGTCATCTGGGGATCAGTGCACGGCGGGCTGCCATTGGTTTTGCCATTGGTGGTGGCCTTGGGCTGTTATTGGGCTTTGTGACCGGTCTGTCCCGCTGGGGAGAGCGTCTGCTGGATACCTCGATCCAGATGATCCGCAATGTGCCGCATCTGGCCCTGATTCCACTGGTAATCCTGTGGTTTGGCATTGATGAGAGTGCCAAGATCTTTCTGGTGGCTCTGGGTACCCTGTTTCCCATATATCTGAACACCTACCATGGTATCCGCAATATTGACCAGGGCTTGGTGGAAATGGCCCGCAGCTATGGCCTGTCCCGTTTTGCACTGTTTCGCCAGGTCATTTTGCCCGGTGCCCTGCCATCCATTCTGGTGGGGGTCCGGTTCGCACTGGGCTTCATGTGGCTGACCCTGATTGTGGCCGAAACCATTTCAGCCAGTTCCGGTATTGGTTATCTGGCCATGAATGCCCGGGAGTTTCTGCAAACCGATGTGGTATTGCTGGCTATCCTGCTCTATGCCGTACTGGGCAAGCTGGCGGATAGTACTGCACAGTTGCTGGAGCGAGTCTGGTTGCGCTGGCATCCCGCTTATCAGGCCGGGAATCCGCGGTCATGACGGATCGGTTACCGGGTCTTGCGTTACAGGTTGGGCAGCTGGGCAGGGTTTTTAATGGCTGCCATGTCTTGCAGGATGTCCATTTCCAGATTCCTGCCGGGCAGTTCGTTGCTATTGTCGGGCGTAGTGGCTGCGGAAAAAGTACGTTGTTGCGCCTGCTGGCCGGCCTGGACCAGCCTGATGCCGGGCAGCTGTCCGCAGATAACCGACCCCTGGCACAAGTCCGGGAGGCGATCCGGCTGATGTTTCAGGAGGCCCGGCTGCTACCCTGGAAACGGGTGGTGGATAATGTCAGGCTGGGACTGCCTGATCGCTGGAACGATCAGGCGCTTGCTGTCTTGGAAGCCGTCGGTTTGCTTGAGCGGGCCCATGACTGGCCCGCGGCCCTGTCGGGTGGCCAGAAGCAGCGGGTCGCCCTGGCACGTGCCCTGATACATAAGCCCCGTCTGCTCCTGCTGGATGAGCCACTGGGCGCGCTGGATGCCCTGACCCG
>DIDB01000054.1 GCA_002417905.1 Pseudomonadaceae bacterium UBA5811 | reverse complement strand
GCACAGCCGGCTGTGCCCGCCGCTGCGATGGCTGATCTCGTGGATTTCCGTTTCTACCCCGTAGGTGCTGCGCAGGTAGTCTTCGGTGATGATTTCCCGGGGACTGCCCAGCTGCCAGCAGTGGTTGCGTTCCAGGGCCAGTACCTGGGAGCCGTATAGCAGGGCGTGGTTGGGATAATGGGTCGTCAGGATGATGCCCATCTGCTGTTCGCGGGCAATCCGGTTGACGTGTGCCATGACCCTGAGCTGGTTGCCGTAGTCCAGGTTGGAGGTGGGTTCATCCATCACCAGGATCCGGGGCTGCTGGGCCAGTGCCCGGGCAATCAGGACCAGCTGCCGCTCACCGCCGCTGATTTCGGTATAGCTGGCCCCGGCCATATAGGTGATGCCCATGGTCTCCATGGCCTGTCCGGCAATCTCCAGATCTTCGGCTCCGGGCGAGGCAAAGGTCCCCAGATGGGCGGTACGGCCCATGGTGACCACCTGGCGCACGGTGAAGGGAAAGGGCGGCGTATGGGCCTGGGGCACATAGCCCACCCATTGGGCAAACTGGCGGCGTGACCAGTCACCCGTGGGACGGCCCTCCAGGCTGATGCGGCCTGCACAGGCCGGCAGCAGGCCAAGAATGGTCTTGAACAGGGTGGTTTTGCCTACCCCGTTGGGGCCCAGCAGGCAGAGCAGTTCGCCCGGGCTCAGGGTAAAGGAAATATTGGCCAGGATGATGCGCCGGCCGTAGCCGCAGCTCAGTTCATGTACGTCCAGCATGTTCTTGGCTCCAGTCAGGCCCAGGCTTTGCGGGTGCGGTTCAGCAGATAGAGGAAGAAGGGCGCACCGATGATGGAGGTGACGATTCCCAGCGGAATTTCGACCTCGAACAGGGCGCGGGCCAGATCATCCACGGCCAGCAGGAAGCCGGCTCCGAGCAGGGTAGAGACCGGCAGCAGGATCCGGTGATCCGGACCCACCAGCATCCGGGCCAGATGGGGCACAATCAGCCCGACCAGTCCGATGATGCCGGCGATGGCCACAGCGGCTGCGGTGACCAGGGTCGCGCAGAGAATGATCACCAGCCGCAGCCGGCCGGTTTCCAGTCCCAGCGCCCGGGCCTCCTCGTCGCCAAAGCACAATACGTTCAGAATCCATGACAGGCCCAGCAGCACGGCCAGCCCGCCAACGACCGGCGCGGTGGCTACCGACAGGTCGGAAAGCTCGACCGAGGCCAGACTGCCCATCAGCCAGAAGGTGATGGTGGGCAGGGTGTTATAGGGGTCGGCAACAAACTTCACCAGCGAGACAAAGGCGGTAAACAGGGTGCCGATGATGATGCCGGCCAGCACCATGACCAGTACCGGATCGCCGCGGCGGCCCAGGGTGTTGCCGATCAGCCAGGTGGCGCCCACGGCCAGCAGGCCAAAGCCGAAGGCAAAGGACTGGATGCCCAGCATCCCGTAGCCCAGCAGGATGGCCAGTGCCGCGCCTACGCTGGCCCCGGCGGATACACCGAGAATGCCGGGCGAGACCATGGGGTTGCGGAACAGGCCTTGGTAGGCCGCGCCGGAAACAGACAGGGCACCGCCTACCAGCAGGGCCGCCAGAATCCGGGGCAGGCGGATACCGATGACTACAGCTTCGGTTTCCGGTTGCCAGTCCGGGCTGACCGGAAACAGCTGGGCGGCGAGGATGGTCAGGGCTGTATCAGCCGGAACCGGGTAGCGGCCCACCGCAAAAGACAGCAGGATCAGCAGCAACAGCAGAATCAGGGTAATCGCAAAAACACGCATGCAGAACGTCCAGGCCAGAAGGAAAAGGGCCGCCAGGGCCGCCCGCTTGCCAGGGGCTCTTGCAAGCGGTGCGCCAGACCGAGCTATCCGGCGCAGGCTGGCGCAGGGCGGAGCGAGCGGCCATGGTGACGGCTGGCTGCAGCGTTCCGTTATGTACGCTGTGGCCAGGCAGTGTCCGTTCTCAGACCGGCCGGCGCAACAGGTCAACCCGCATCGGGCTGATAAAACGGGCTGGTCCGGCTCCGGCCAGCCGCCCGAAGGTTTCCCGGACCTGCTGCCAGAGGCCCGGATTCAGCCGGTGTTCGGTATGGGTAACATTGATGACCCGGCGCTCGAAGGCGGCAAAGTCCTGGAACTCGCGGCAGACGTTGAAAAAATGTTGTCCGGCCAGCGTCAGCTGGCCTGTCTGTACGGCATTCCGGATGGACTGAAACGCCGCTTCCCGCACCTGCTGCTCATCATGGAACAGGCTGACCAGTGCATTGTAATCCCCGGCATAGACCGGCTCGGAGATGTAGGCCAGCCCGCCGGGCCGGAGCACCCGGCGGATTTCCTGCAGCACGCGGTCCATGGCGTCCAGTGGCACATGGTGCAGGGATTTGAACATCAGCACGATGTCAGCACTCTGGTCATCGGCCGGGATGGCCTGGGCGCCGGCCAGGCAGAACCGGACATTGGGCAGGTCGCTGATCTGCAGATTTTTTTCGTGCTGGATCTGGTCCACCTCGCAGGCAAGGATCGAGGCGGGATGATCCTGCCCGGCAATCAGCCGGGTGTGGACTGCAGCGCCGCAGCCTAGTTCGATGATCCGGGCGCCCGCCAGGGGCAGCAGCTGCCGGTACAGTCCGGTTTCATCAATAACCCGGGTTTCCCGGGGATTCTGCAGGTGCATCGGGATCTCGGTGGCTGACATGGGGGCTCCTTGTACGGTGACCGGCGACGGGCAGGCCATTGAGCTTAATCCTTTTTCCGGCCGGGGAGGACCAGTCCGAGGCGACCGGCCAGCCGGGCCAGATTGGCCCGGTCCAGTCCCAGGGCGCGGGCGGTGGCGGCAACATTGCCCTGGCAGTTCTGCAGGGTGTGTTCAATCAGCTGGTACTGGAAGCGGTCCACGGCACTGCGCAGATCCGTTCCGGGGGGCAGACTGGCGGGGCGGGTGATTTCTGGTGGCCGTTCTCCCGCTGCCGGGGCTGGCCGCATATCCCGATCACAGATGCCAATGCTGCTGATTCCGCTGCTGTGGGGCCGGCCGCTGGCCTTGAGGGGGGCGCGGGCGGTCCGGTATTCCGGTTTCCGGGTATTGCCGGGGCCCGGGTGGGACGGCGG
>DIDB01000180.1 GCA_002417905.1 Pseudomonadaceae bacterium UBA5811 | reverse complement strand
CGCTCGCGGAGCCGTCGTGATGCGGCTCCTGGGGCACCAGCCCGATCCGTCGCCGGGCCTGGCGGTAATCCTCCTGCACATCAAAACCATCTACCCGCACCCGGCCACTGCCTGGATTGACCAGACCGCAGATGATGCTGATCAGCGTGGTTTTGCCTGCACCATTCGGTCCCAGCAGGGCAAAGATTTCGCCACGGCGGATCTGCAGGTCAATGCGCTTCAGGGCCGGATGGCCGGAAGCATAGGTTTTGGTCAAGCCTTCAACAGAAATTACCGGGATCACCGCCCTCTCTCCCGCACTCAGCCAGGGGAGGCGCGATTGTAAACAAATTTCCGCAGCCGGGACTGGCACACAGAAAACGGCCGGACCTGGCGCCAGAATCTTTGCCTCCAGTTTCCCGGGAGAAAGACCATGGCGGGGTTGCGGCATCTGCTGATCGCCGGAAGTGTGCTCTGGCCCGTACAGGGCCTGGCCGGCCACTGCCCGGACTGGACTGCAGAGCAGGCCGGTCAGGAACTGCAGGCCCTGGCCGGCCAGCTGGCCCAGTGGGATACGGCCTATCACCGGGATGGCCAGTCCCCCATTGCTGATGAGCTCTACGACCAGACCCGCCAGCAGCTGGACCGCTGGCAGCAGTGCTTTCCACAGGCCGCTCCACCACCCCCCGGCCCACTGGACAGCGCCACAGGCCGGCTGGCCCATCCGGTACCCCAGACCGGTCTGGCCAAGCTGGCTGACGGGCAGGCGGCCACGCACTGGATCAGCCAGCACCCGGACTTATGGGTTCAGCCCAAGGTGGACGGGGTGGCTGTTACCCTGGTCTATCAGCAGGGCCAACTGCAGCAGATGATCAGCCGGGGCGACGGCGTCCATGGCCAGGACTGGACCGCTGCCGCCCGGCAGATTGCCGCCATTCCGGCCCGGCTGCCCACAACGGACAGCCTGGTCCTGCAGGGTGAGCTGTACTGGCGGCTGGAAGGCCATGTCCAGGCCCGGGCTGGCCTCAATGCCCGCAGCAGGGTAGCCGGTGCCATGGCCCGGCAGCCGCTGGACGCCGCCACGGCCGGGCAGATCGGCCTGTTTGTCTGGGAGTGGCCCGAAGGCCCGGCTGACATGGCCGGACGCCTGAAAGGCCTGGCCGGGCTGGGTTTCACCGACCTGCAGACCCTCAGCCGGCCGCTGGGCAGTTTCCAGGAGGCCCGGCAGTGGCGCGAGCACTGGTACCACAGCCCCCTGCCCTTTGCCACCGATGGCATTGTGCTGCGCCAGGGGCAGCGACCGCCCGGATCGCAATGGTCTGCCAGTCCGCCCTGGTGGGCGATCGCCTGGAAATACCCCCCGCGCACCGCACTGGCCACGGTCCGGGCGGTCCACTTCCGGATCGGCCGTAGCGGACGCATCACCCCGCTGCTGGAACTGGAGCCGGTCCAGCTGGAAGGCCGCCGGCTGCAGCGCCTCAGCCTGGGTTCACTGCAGCGCTGGCAGCAGCTGGATCTGCGCCCCGGTGACCAGATAGCAGTCCGGCTGGCCGGACAGACCATTCCGCAGCTGGACACCGTGGTCTGGCGCACCCGGCAGCGGGCGCCGGTCGATATACCTGATGCCCGCCGCTATCACGCCTTCAGCTGCTGGCAGACCGGACCGGGCTGCCAGCAGCAGTTTCTGGCCCGGCTGAATGGCCTGGCTGGCCGTCAGGGGCTGCCCCTGGCCGGCATCGGCCCCGGTACCTGGCAGCAGCTGCTGGATGCCGGGCTGATCCACGGTCTGCTGGACTGGCTGGAGCTGACCGTACAACAGCTGCAGGCCGTGGATGGTCTGGGTGAGCTCCGGGCCCGCCAGTTGCAGGAACGCTTTCAGGCCACCCGGGACCAGCCCTTTGCCCGCTGGCTCCGGGCACTGGGCCTGCCGGGTGGCTGGCAGCCCCGGCCGCAGGACTGCTGGGAAAGCCTGCAGCAATGTGATCGGGCCTGCTGGCAGCAGCAGCCGGGAGTCGGGCCGGGCCGGGCAAAACAGCTCTGGCAGTTTTTCCACCATCCCGATGTGGACAAACTGCGCCAGCGCCTGCAGCAGCTCAACGTGGCCGGCTTCTAATGGCCCACCTGGGCATTGGACCATGAGCCGGTTATACTGGCCAGATTTTCAGGGCGGCCTGGCCGCCATGCCCGCCACCCGTCCGAGGGGCGCTGCAGCAGACTGGCCCGGCCAGATTCTGTCAGGCTCGGCCGGGGCGTTCCCCAAAACGCATCAACGGCGCCCATTCGCACCACTACGAATGGAGACTCAACGCATGAGCGCTGTCATGACGCCTGCCGGCTTTACTGATTACCGGGTTGCCGATATCGCCCTGGCCGAATGGGGCCGCCGGGAAATCATTATTGCCGAGTCAGAAATGCCGGCCCTGATGGGCCTGCGCCGCAAATATGCAGCCAGCCAGCCGCTGGCTGGTGCCCGGATCATGGGCTGTATCCATATGACCATCCAGACCGCCGTGCTGATCGAAACCCTGGTGGCCCTGGGTGCCGAGGTCCGCTGGTCCTCCTGCAACATTTTTTCCACCCAGGACCAGGCGGCCGCTGCCATTGCCGCTGCCGGCATTCCGGTCTTTGCCTGGAAGGGCGAAACCGGAGCAGAGTATGAATGGTGCATCGAGCAGACCATCCTCAAAGAGGGCCAGTCCTGGGGCGCCAATATGGTGCTGGATGACGGTGGCGACCTGACCCAGATCCTCCACGAAAAATACCCGGCGCTGCTGGAAGGTATCCACGGCGTCACCGAGGAAACCACCACCGGCGTTCACCGGCTGCTGGACATGCTGAAGGCCGGCACGCTCAAAGTCCCGGCCATCAATGTCAATGATGCAGTGACCAAGAGCAAAAATGACAACAAGTACGGCTGCCGCCACAGCCTGAACGACGCCATCAAGCGCGGTACCGACCACCTGCTGTCCGGCAAGCAGGCACTGGTGATCGGCTATGGTGATGTGGGCAAGGGCTCAGCCGCCTCGCTACGCCAGGAGGGCATGATTGTCCGGGTCAGCGAAGTGGACCCAATCTGCGCCATGCAGGCCTGCATGGATGGTTACGAAGTGGTATCCCCCTACCGGGATGGCCACAATGACGGCAGCGATGCCTGCATCAACTACGGGCTGCTGGGCAAAACGGACCTGATCGTCACCACCACCGGCAACGTGAATGTCTGTGATGCCCCCATGCTCAAGGCGCTGAAAAAGCGGGCAGTAGTCTGCAATATTGGCCACTTCGACAACGAAATCGACACAGCCTTCATGCGCCAGCACTGGTGCTGGGAAGAAGTCAAACCCCAGGTACACAAGATTCACCGTACCGGCAGCGACCGCTTCGACCCGGCCAATGATGACTACCTGATCCTGCTGGCCGAAGGCCGGCTGGTCAACCTTGGCAATGCCACCGGCCATCCCAGCCGGATCATGGACGGCTCCTTTGCCAACCAGGTGCTGGCCCAGATCCACCTCTACCAGGAAAAATTCGCCAGCCTGACCACTGCTGAAAAACCGGGCCGGATCAGCGTAACCGTACTGCCGAAAAAACTGGATGAAGAAGTGGCGGCCGAGATGGTCCGGGGCTTTGGTGGTGTCCTGACCCGCCTGACCGGCGACCAGGCCCGTTACATCGGCGTACCGGCCGATGGCCCGTTCAAACCGGACAGCTACCGCTACTAAACAGCGGGCCGGCAGCAGCCCCAGGCCCGCTGCCGGCCTGCTCCACCGCAGGTGAACACCATGACTACTGCCTCCCGTCCTGGCGTCAGCTTTGAGTTCTTCCCGGCCAAAACCGAAGCTGGCCAGGCCAAACTGCTGGACACGGCCCGCGAGCTGGCCCGCTACCAGCCCGACTTTTTTTCCTGTACCTATGGTGCCGGAGGATCCACCCGGGACCGCACCCTGGACACCGTCCTGCAACTGGACCGGGAAACCGGCATTCCGGCCGCACCACACCTGTCCTGTGTGGGCGACAGCAAGGCCGAACTGCGCCAGCTGCTCGACCATTACCGGCAGGCCGGCATCCGGCGCATCGTTGCCCTGCGGGGCGACCTGCCTTCCGGCATGGGACTGGCCAGTGGCGAGCTGCGCTACGCCAACGAGCTGGTGGAGTTTATCCGCCAGGAAACCGGTGACCACTTTCACATTGAAGTGGCTGCCTACCCGGAAATGCACCCCCAGGCCCGCAATTTTGAGGACGACCTGTGCAACTTCGCCCGCAAGGCCGGAGCCGGAGCCAGCAGCGCCATCACCCAGTATTTTTTCAGTGCGGACTGCTATTTCCACTTCGTGGAGCGGATCACCCGGCTGGGCGTCAGCATCCCGGTGGTCCCCGGCATCATGCCGATCACCAACTACAGCAAGCTGGCACGTTTTTCCGATGCCTGTGGCGCGGATATTCCCCGATGGATCCGCAAACAGCTGGAGGCTTACGGCGACGACACCGGCAGCATCCAGGCCTTCGGCGAGCAGGTCATCACGGAAATGTGCGAGCGGCTGCTACAGGGCGGTGCACCCGGCCTGCATTTTTACACCCTGAACCAGGCGGCTCCCAGTCTGGCCATCTGGCATAACTTGGGGCTTGGCCTTCCGCAATAAAATGACTCCGGCCAACCCGGAATACCCGGGGTGTTCATAATTTTTTTCGGCCTGCCTGGCCGTAAAACTGGCCAATATTCCCCGCAGTTGTGATAGTGTTCTGCGAACGCGGAGCCGGTCCGGCCGGATCGGGTTCCGCACCCCGCCAAGCTTGCGTCCGGATGCCCGCCCCATCAGCTGGCAAGGCCGGTCGGGACGCTGCCAGATGCGCAGCAGTCCAGCCAGGCATTATCGCTCCGGGGCCAGCGGCCCCCTGATTAAGACAGGATAACGCATGTCCTTTGCTTCCCTCGGTCTCTCCGAGGCTCTAGCTGGTGCCGTCGAGGCTGCCGGCTATGTCCAGCCTACTCCGGTGCAGCAGCGGGCCATCCCCGCCGTGCTGCAAAAACGCGATCTGATGGTTGCCGCCCAGACCGGCACAGGAAAAACTGGCAGTTTTGCCCTTCCTGTCCTGGAGCTGCTGTTCCCGGGCGGCCAGGCCAGCGGTCAGGCCCGGCCCAAACAGCCCCGCACACTGGTACTGGCTCCCACCCGGGAGCTGGCCGCCCAGGTACACGACAGCTTCCGGCTGTATGCCCGTGACCTGCCCCTGAAAAGCGCCTGCATTTTCGGTGGTGTTGGCATGAATCCCCAGATCCGGGCCATGGCCCATGGGGTTGACGTCCTCGTAGCCTGCCCGGGCCGGCTGCTGGATCTGGCTGGCCAGAACAGCGTGGACCTGTCCGGGGTAGAAATCCTGGTACTGGATGAAGCCGACCGCATGCTGGACATGGGTTTTATCCATGACGTGCGCAAGGTGCTGGCCCGGCTTCCAGCCCGCCGCCAGAACCTGCTGTTCTCGGCTACCTTCTCCCGGGACATCACCACACTGGCTGAAAAACTGCTGCAGAATCCCGAACGGATTGAAGTCACCCCACCCAATACTACGGTGGAGCGGATCGAGCAGCGGATTTACCGGCTGCCCGCCAGCCACAAGCGGGCCCTGCTGGCCCACCTGATCCGCACAGGCGCCTGGGAACAGGTCCTGGTCTTTACCCGGACCAAGCATGGCGCCAACCGGCTGGCTGAATACCTGGAAAAGCAGGGCCTGACCGCCGCCGCCATTCACGGCAACAAAAGCCAGAATGCCCGCACCCGGGCACTGGCCGGCTTCAAGGACGGCAGCGTCCGGGTCCTGGTAGCCACGGACATTGCAGCCCGTGGTCTGGATATCGACCAGCTACCCCATGTGGTCAACTTTGAGCTGCCCAATGTCGAAGAAGACTACGTGCACCGGATTGGCCGGACGGGCCGGGCCGGACGCAATGGTGAAGCCATTTCGCTGGTGGCCCCGGATGAAGAAAAACTGCTGCGCAACATCGAGCGGCTGACCCGGCAGAAAATCCCGGCCGGTGATGACATGGGCTTTGATCCCGCCACAGTCGAGGCTGAAAAGAAAGACTCTGCCGAACCGGACAGCGAACGGCAGGCCCGGACAGCGCCCCGGAGAAAGCCGGCAGCAGACAGCAGCCCGGCCCGCAATACCCGTAGTAATAACCCGATCCAGGAAAAAGGCGGCCGGCAGCGGGACAACCAGCGCCGGCCAGCCGCAGGGCCGGTTTCCCAGGCCCGCAAACCGGGGCCGCTACAGCCAGGTAATGACCGCGACCCGGAAGAGTTTCTGGATGATGAAATCGATAATTTTGGCAACCGGATCGATTACGTCAGCCCCTACCAGAACCGGGAGTCCCGCAATGGCCGGCGTAATGGAAGCAGCCGTCCGGCAGCGGCCAAAGGCCGCCCGGCCGATAACAGCAGCCAGAACCGTCCCCGCCAGCCGCAGGCAGCCCGCCCCGGAACAGGCCGGCCACGCAATAACCGGATGCCAGAACGGGTCCTGACGCCCTTTCAGGCCAAAGAGCGCCCTGAAGGTCATCAGTCCACTTCCCGTAACCGGCAGCCGGTCATCCTGAAAAAAGAGTCCAAGCTGGAGAAACTGCCCAGTCTGGAGCAGCTTGAGCAACTGGAAGCCGGACGCAGCACGGCAGAAAAACCGGCCCTGCTGACCCGCAACAGTTAACGGTCAGGCCGATAGCAAAACGGAAAGGGAAACAGGCAGGAAGCCTGGAAAGCCGCCCGGACTGCCGGGCGGCCAGACCCGCTCAGAGCTTAGAGGCTCAGGCCGAACTCGGGTGCAATCTGTTGCAGCCAGGCCGTCAGGCGCTCGTCAGACAGGTTGCTCTGGTTGTCATTATCCAGAACCAGACCCACGAACTTGCCATCTACCACGGCTTCAGATTCTTCAAATTCGTAACCTTCGGTTGCCCACTGACCCACAACCCTGGCACCGCGCTCAACCACCAGATCATAGATCGGACGCATGGCGCTTACGAAGTCAGCCGGATAGCCCACCTGATCACCCAGACCGATCAGGGCCACAGTCTTGCCAGAGAAATCAACGTCTTCCAGCTGCGGCAGACTCTCTTCCCAGCTTTCGCTTTCGCAGTCAGCCGACAGGCCTGGCAGCTCACCCTGACCCAGCGTCGGCGTAGCCAGAATGAGGAAGTCATACTTGGCGAAATCTTCAGGCGAAGCCTTGTTGACGTTGACCGGATCGGCCATGGTCTCATCGTCAAAACGCTTTTTGATCATCTTGACGACTTTGCGGGTCTTGCCGGTGTTGCTGCCGAAAAAAACTCCAATCTTGGCCATAATGTACCCCTGGCTTGGCTTAAGTGCATAAGTGCGGCCAGAAACCGGCACCCACTGCCCACCTGTCTCCAGGGGCGGATGGATGGGGCTTGCTGGCCGCATGTTCCATTGGATTAAGGAATTATTATTGCGAATAACCCTTGCATCAGAAAACGGGCCTGATGCAGTCATCAGGCCCGGACACTTTACAACAGATCAAAGATCGACTGACAGACGCGCCTTGTCTGCTGCTCCGGTAGCCCTGGCTGGCGGCACGCTGGCAGCCTGGCCCTCATCACCCTCTTCTGCCATGACTGTCAGCACTTCCAGTCCCTGCCTGCCATCTTCATGACTGACCAGATCCAGCGTACAGCTGCGCAGCAAGGGCTGCGAAGGCATGGTGAACATGGTTTTCTGCAGGGCGGCTTCCAGCACGGCCCGCAAACCACGGGCTCCGGTCTTGCGCAACAGCGCCTGGTCAGCAATATGTCCCAGCGCAGCCTCCGTTACCTCAAGAGTGACCCCCTGGTAGGCGAACAGCTGCCGGTACTGCTTGACCAGGGCATTGCGCGGCTCGGTAAGGATCCGCAACAGCATGGAGCGGTCCAGCTCCTGCAGGAAGGTAATAACCGGGAAACGACCGATAAACTCTGGAATCAGCCCGAACTCATGCAGGTCATCGGGCATCAGCGAAGCCAGCAGCTCATTGGTGGAAGGCATTTTCTGGCGCGGCAGGGCATGGAAGCCGATACCGCCATCCTTGGGCTGCAGGCGACCAGAAACCAGCTCCTCCAGCCCCGGAAATGCCCCTCCGGCAATAAACAGGATATTGCGGGTATCGACAACCGGCTCTTCCGCATGCTCATTGCGACGGCCGGACTTGCTGATCCGTACCTCGGTACCTTCCACCATTTTCAGCAGGGCCTGCTGCACACCCTCCCCGGAAATATCCCGGACGGCCGTACTGCCACCGCTGCGCCTGGCCAGCTTGTCAATTTCATCGATATAGACAATACCCCACTGGGCCTGCTGCACATCACCTCCGGCAGCATCCAGCAGGCGGGCAATGATGCTGTCCACATCATCGCCCACATAACCGGCCTGGGTCAGGGTCGTGGCATCAGCCGAGGCAAAGGGCACCCCCAGAATCCTGGCCAGGGTCCTTACCAGCAGGGTCTTGCCCGTTCCGGATGGCCCGGCCATCAGGATATTGGATTTTTCCAGCTCAACCTCTTCGCCACCCAGCCGGGTCACCGGATCAGCATCACTGCTCAGCAGCCGCAGGTAGTGGCTGTACACCGCCACGGCCAGCGTCTCTTTCGCGAATTCCTGACCAATGACCGATTCATCCAGGTGCCGCTTGTATTCCATCGGCGTCCGCAGCTGCGGCGCCAGGGCCTGGCTTTTGCGGCGCTGGCCCCAACTGCTGACCACCTGATAGGCCAGCTTTACGCAGGCCTCACAGATCCGTCCCTCATTGCCGGCAATCAGGGGTACCGTTGGACTCTTTTCTGCGCCACAGAACGAACAGTGAGGCGTTTCAGTGTCAGTCATGAGCCGGCCCTCCCGCTGCCTGTTTCTGCAGCTGGCCCGTCAGCCATTCCTTCTGGCGCTGCTGCCGGGCTTTCGAGTCCAGCCAGTCACGCAGTTTCGGGGTCGCCTCCTCAAGGCTGGCCCGCTCTTCCGGCGTATGGGTTTCGCAATACAGCAGATGAAAGCCCAGCGGAGACTCCACAACGTCACTGATCTGGCCGGAACCCAGCAGAAACAGGACTTCTTCCAGCTCCGGATAGAGTTTGCCCCGGGTCACCTCACCCAGCAGGCCACCTTCCATGGCAGAAGGGCATTCCGAATACTTTGCCGCCTGCCTGGCAAAATGCCCGGTATCAGCCCTGGAAGATCCATCCAGCAGGCGCTGGCGGATGGACTCGATGCGGGCCTGGGCTTCCTCGCGGGTATTTTCCGGATAATCCGGATTGATGGTCACCAGGATATGCCGGGCCCGGCGTGACTCCGGCCGGCAGAACTGGCTGAGGTTGTTCTGGTAATACTGCTGGACCATGTCATCGGAAACCGGCTGGAGATCCCGGCAGACCCGCTCCAGTACAGCCTCCACAGCCAGATCGCGGGCCAGGTAGCCCCGGACCCCTTCCTCATCCAGTGCCTGGCCCTGCAAGGCAGACAGGAAGGCTGCCGGATCCTCATAACGGCCCGCAATGCTCCGAAAAGCCTCTTCAACCTGGGCATCCGGCACAACCACGCCCGCCGCTTCAACACTGCGCAACACGGCCTCTTCAATGCGCAGCTGGCGGGCCACAATGCGCTCGGCTTCCTGGCGCTGCTCTGGTGTCAGGGCCGAAGGTTCACAGCTGAAACGCTCCATGGCCACCCGCAGCAGCCGGTAGCGGTTACCGCTGTCCAAGGTCAGCTCAGTCATCCATTTCCTCCTTATGCGCCTGGTTCTCCGCCATTTCCAGGCTCTGCTCGGGAACCTGCAGCAGCACGCCATCGCCAAAATGCACGTGATACTGGATACCGTCCGGCAGATCACGGATCACTTTCATGATCTCGCCCTCCTGGCCACACTCCACCACCACTTCGCCCCGGATGGCCAGGCTGCGGGTCGAAATGACCCGGTCACGGAACTCGAAGCGGTTGGGAGTCCACGGCTCACTGGCCGGAATCAGCTCTTCCTCCCGGCAGCCCAGGGTGCGCCCCTCCGTCAGAAAGTGCACCCGGTAAATCAGCTGGTCCTGCAGGTAGGTGCCAACGTCATAGACGCAGCCCACCGCCCCACGGCGCATCAGCAGTGCTCCGGTATCCATTCCGGGATAGGTCCCGTCATTGCGCACATTGCGGATCAGCCGCACCTCATCGCCATACTCATATCGCGGCATTGTCATGACGTTCTGCTCCGGCAGTTCAGCCCAGCAACTGATCAATCGGCACAAAGGTCGATTTGGGATCGTTGCGCTTGAAAACCTTGAACACTTTCTCGGTCAGGGCGTCCGATTCGACAAAGTCCTGGTAGGCCCGGGCCAGCAGGCGGGTATACACGGCAGCGCGAACCTCATCGCCATGTCCCTCCAGCTCATCTCCGGCCTGGCCCAGGTAATCGTGATAGCGCTGCATGATGTGCAGGCGATTGACATGAACCACCTGCTGGTCAAAAGGCACGCCAAAGTATTCCAGGAAATCTTCAGCCGAAACCAGCTCTTCCATGCCCTCATCCAGGGTCAGGTCAGCATCGGGAGAATAGGGTTGTACGCTCATGGATGAACCTCCGGGGTTACAGCACCAGGAAAAGGCAATATTTCAGCGTTGTGACTGGCCAGTACCTCCAGCAGCAGCCGGGCACCCAGCCGGTTGTCAGGATCCAGTCCGGCAACCCGGGTCAGCATCGCCTTGCCCTGCTCGAAGCGCCTCAGGCGCAGACAGAGATAACCCGCGCCTTTCAACGCTAACAGATAAAAACGCAGCAGACCCATGCCACGGCTTGCCGCAGCCGCCAGGTCCGGCTCGCGGATCTGCTGCCAGCTGGCAGGCAGTTCCAGCTCGCGCCCCGCCACCTCCATGGCCCGGAACGCAATGTCCAGGGCATCGGCATAGCGGTGCTGGTAGTAATAAAACCGGTAAAGCCCCACCAGAACCATCAGGCTGTCCGGAGCCAGAGCCTGGGCCCGGAGCAGCAGCGCTTCGGCACAACCCTCACCATACTGCTCGCCCGCCTCAACCAGCAGCCGGGCAATGGCGGGATCGGTCGCGCCATCAAAATAAAGACCACTTCCATCAAAATCCTGCAGATCCATGATGGACCTCCTGCAGCAGACAGATACCCTGCATCAACCACCCGGAGCCGCTACCCATTTCAGTGGCTCCGGGCTGCTGGCAACGATCCGGCCAGCTGGCGGTAGAAGCCCTGCAGCTCATCCGGAGTCGGACTGCGTTTGGCATAGGTGGAAAAATCCCTGATCCGGCCCAGCAGGGCCTGACACTGCCAGTCCTCCAGCTCGATGCCCAGCTCATGATAGGACGCCTTCACCATATGGGCACCGGAATGCTTGCCCAGCACCAGATGGTGCTGACGGCCCAGCTCGTCCGGATTCAGCCCCTCGTAGTTGCCCCGGTATTTCAGCAGACCATCCACATGGATGCCGGCCTCATGGGTAAAGACTCCAGCCCCCACAATGCTTTTCTGCCAGGCCACCTGCCGGCCAGAAGCTTTTTCCACCAATGCGGAAATGGCCGGAATCCCTCTGGGGTCAATGCCCGTTTCCACACCATACAGCTGTTTCAGCGCCAGGGCACACTCTTCCAGCGGTGCATTGCCCGCCCGCTCGCCCAGCCCGTTTACTGGGGTAGTGATGTGAGTCGCCCCCCCACGCACCGCCGCCAGGGTATTGGCTGTTGCCAGGCCAAAGTCATCATGGGCATGCACCTCCAGCTC
>DIDB01000075.1 GCA_002417905.1 Pseudomonadaceae bacterium UBA5811 | reverse complement strand
AATATGAAGTGAATATTTCATTAATAAAACATGAGAAAAATGTAACCGGAGTGATGTATTGCGGGCTGACCAGCGCCCTGCAGGCGATGGCGCCGGGTAGCAATGGGAACGGCACCTCTGGCTACAGATTTCAGCCAGAAAAGCCGGACAGACGCAGAGAAACAGGGAAAGTCTGCCGAAAGCAGGCATTGGCACGGTGCTTTCCATAGCCTTTATATAGAAATCCATGCAAAAAAAATGCAGGATGATGCCCAGAATATTTCCGTAAAAATTCGGAGTCATGCCTGCATGAATTCGCTCTTGAACCTTTCGTTACTCAGCCGCTACGCTTTTTTTGCCTTCTGCATCCTGTTCACGCTGGTAACCCTGCCGCTCTGGGACCATGAGTGGCTGCGCCCCTTTACCATCACAACCGGCATACTGGGACTGGTCGGGATTGCCGATATCCTGCAAAGACGCTACCCCGTCCGCTATAACTATCCAGTGCTGGGCAACCTGCGCTACCTGATCGAAAGCATCCGCCCGGAAATCCGCCAGTACCTGATCGAGGGCGACAATGACCAGTTGCCCTTTTCCAGAACCCAGCGCCTGCTGGTTTATGCACGGGCTGAAAACAGGGGTGCGGAGAAACCTTTCGGCACCCTGGTTGATGTTTATCAGAATGGCTTTGAATTTATCGGCCATTCCATGCGTCCGGCGCCGCTGGCCAGCCCGGACAGCTTCAGGATCACCATTGGCGGTCCGGAATGCACCCAGCCCTATTCGGCCTCCATATTCAATATTTCAGCCATGAGCTTCGGTGCCCTCAGCGCCAATGCCATCCGCGCACTGAACAAGGGGGCCCGGCTGGGCAACTTCTTCCATGACACCGGCGAAGGAGCCATCAGTCCTTATCACCTGGAACATGGCGGTGACCTGATCTGGGAACTGGGCAGCGGCTATTTTGGCTGCCGGACCCGCGAAGGCCGGTTTGATCCGGAGCGTTTCGCCAGTCAGGCCAAAAATCCCCAGGTCAAGATGATTGAAGTCAAGTTGAGCCAGGGCGCCAAACCCGGCCATGGTGGCATTCTGCCCAAAGACAAAATGACTGCAGAAATCGCCCGTACCCGGGGTGTTCCCATGGATGAGGACTGCATATCACCGTCCCGTCACAGTGCTTTTTCGACACCCCAGGAATTTGTGCAGTTTCTTGACCAGCTACGCCAGCTCTCCGGCGGCAAACCGGTCGGCTTCAAGCTCTGCCTGGGTCACCTGTGGGAGTTTATGAGCATCGTCAAAGCCATGCTGGAAACCGGCATTTATCCGGACTTCATCGTGGTTGATGGCAAGGAAGGTGGTACTGGAGCCGCCCCCCAGGAATTCACTGACCATATTGGCGTGCCCATGCGCGAGGCCCTGCTGTTCGTTCACAACACACTGGTCGGCACCAATCTGCGTGAACGGATCCGGGTCGGTGTCAGCGGCAAGATCGTCAGCGCCTTTGACATTCTTACCGTACTGGCCATTGGCGCAGACTGGGCCAACTCGGCCCGGGGCTTCATGTTTGCCCTTGGCTGCATCCAGTCGCAATCCTGCCATACCAACCGCTGCCCAACCGGAATTGCCACCCAGGACCCCCTGCGGGAAAAAGCAGTGGATGTCGGAGACAAATCCAGACGGGTCCATAACTTTCACCACAATACCCTGCTGGCCCTGGCGGAAATGCTGGCGGCGGCCGGGCTGCACAACCCCTCGGAACTGGGCCCCCAGCATCTGGTCTGCCGGGTTTCAACAACCGAGATCAAGCTGTTTTCCCAGCAGCATGTTTTTCTGAAACCCGGAGAACTGCTGGTCAGCACTGATGACAGCCGCCCCCACCTGCACTCCCGCATGTGGAAAATGGCCCGGGCAGACAGCTTCGACTTCCAGCCCCGCCCTGCCGTCTGACAGACCGCCCTCCCTACGGCAGCGGCCCGCCAGCCGCTGCCCCGCGTCTACCCGACACCTTTATGCCTTATCAGGAAACTATCTTGATAAACCCTGGATCCGGGATATCACTGGCATATCGGCCTTACCAGCAATAAAAAATCAAGTCAAACGACAAAACAAGACAGAATTTTGCTAAAAGTGCCCGATCATATCCTGCTATCCAATGGGATAAACCGCTTTTCTCCTGACGGCATATACCCACCAATCATTTCAAAAGGTTTCAATTACCCCATAAACGGAAACAAAACAGAATATCTGTAACAGATCAGTCATTTTCCACTTATTAAATATCAGGGAGTAACCGGGTATCGCACATCAGGAGAACCAGAGAAATGCTCAAGCCCCCAAAAAGCAGGGGTGTAGCCCTGGCCACTGCCACTCTAGGCCTTACACTGTCATCATTTTCCCTGACAACTTACGCAGCGTTTCTGGAGGACAGCCGGGCGTTCCTGGAGGCACGCAACTTCTACATGAACCGTGACTTCCGCCAGCCCAACGCCAGCCAGAACTATCGGGGCGAATGGGCCCAGGGCTTTATTCTCAAATATGAATCCGGGTTCACTGATGGCATCGTCGGGCTGGGCCTTGATGCCATCGGCACCTGGGGGATCCGCCTGGACTCCGGCCGGGGCCGGTCCGGCACGGACCTGCTGCCAGTTTATGCCAACGGGGATGTGCCGGGACAGTACGGCAGCTGGGGCGCCACGGCCAAAGCCCGCATCTCCAAAACAACCATCCGCTATGGCACCCTGATTCCCAAAACGATGCCCATTCTTGAGCCCAGCGACTCGCGCCTGCTGCCACAATGGTTCCGCGGGCTGCAGCTGACGACCCAGGAAATCAAGAATCTGAACGTGGATGCCGGGCGCCTGACCATGAACAAGCAGCGCAACTGGGACCGGGAAGAAAAACTGACTGCTGTCAACCGGGGCATGACCGGACTGACCAATACCAACCAGTTCGACTTCGTCAACGCATCCTACAAGCTGACCAAAGACCTGACCTTCGGCTACAGCTTCGCCAACCTGGATAAAAACTACACGCAGCATTACTTCACCATCCTGCATATGCTGCCCATTACCGAAACACAATCCCTTAAAACGGACCTGCGCCTGTCCCGGGCCTATAACGACGGCAATACCAACATTGACAACTGGTCCATGCAGGGCATGTTCACCTACAAGATAGGTGGACACTCCATCGCTGCTGCTGTCCAGAAAATGGCCGGGAAGACTGGTTTTACCTATGTCAATGGCACCAACCCCTGGCTGGTCAACTACATCCAGATCCAGGACTTTGCCAACCCGCGGGAACGCTCATGGCAACTGCGCTATGACTACGACTTTGCCGCCATGGGCGTTCCCGGCCTGATCTTCATGACCCGCTATGTCAAAGGCTGGGATTTCGAGCGCTCGGTAGGTGGTCCAGCTAACGGCCGGGAATGGGAGCGCAATACCGACATTGCCTATGTATTCCAGAATGGCCTGCTGAAAAACCTCTCCCTCCGCTGGCGGAATGCCACCGTGCGCAGCAACGATAACGGCTCCGATATTGATGAAAACCGCTTTATCGTAGGCTACAAGATATCGCTGCTTTAGGGCCTGCTGACGTTTCACATCGGGAACCATGATAACGCGCAGGCTATGGTTACCGTATTTTCACAATTTTGTTTCAGCCTGTCATACCGGAACGCCACTGTCCGATACTGCTTTGACCGGGCAAAGGCGTTTCCAACCAGGTGGCGGTAGCGATAAAGCTCTTTATCCAGGTCCGCGTTACCCTGATCGATGTCCACTTTCGAGGAATGACAGGTCGAGCGCCCAGAGCCCCGATTTACTCACGGAGATGTTCGCTGTCGTAGCCCTTGTCTGCCACGATTGCTTCCGCTGCCGGCAACCGACCGATCAGCCCGGGTATAACAACAGTGCAGTCATTGATCTGACCACCGGCAAACCCTGCGCATCCACGGCCAGATGGGCTTGCACCGATGGCCCCTGCACTACCGCCATGCCCCCTTTCCGAACATGAGCTCAACCCTGCGCCATCTGCCCGAGCAGAAAGCCCAGGTCCTGCTGGCGCTGATTGACCTGCTGGACCAGGTGCCGTCAAGCTGTACACCCCATCATTCCGGCGGAACGGCAGCCATGATGACCTGGCATATTCTCGGCGCGGGCAGTCTGGCCACACTCTGGGCCGTACGCCTGTATCGTAGTGGCCAGCCAGTACAGCTGGTTCTGCGGCACGCCGGGCGGCTTGCCGCCTATCATCAGGCCGGCGGGCTGCGGCTGGAGGGAGGTACACCATCCCCCCCCTCTCCCATCCCTGTCTCTTATCCACCTCT
>DIDB01000087.1 GCA_002417905.1 Pseudomonadaceae bacterium UBA5811 | reverse complement strand
CGGGCAACTGGTGCTGGGGCGGCTGGTCCCCAATACCGCGCCCGCCATTGCCCGGGCGGCGCTTGAGGCCACCCGCACGGGCGAAGACCCGCTGCTGCTGGTACTGGCCGCCGATCATGCGGTGCGGGATGAGGCCGCCTTCCGGGCGGCGGTGCAGGTGGCTGAAGCTCATGCTGCTGCCGGCCGGCTGGTGACCTTTGGTATCCAGCCCACCTGTGCCGAAACCGGTTTTGGCTATATCCAGTGTGGCGAGCCGGTCGCCGAAGGCGCTTTCCGTATTGCTGCCTTCCGGGAAAAGCCTTCCCAGTCGCTGGCTGATGAGTATCTGGCCTCCGGGCAGTATCTGTGGAATGGCGGGATGTTCATGTTCCGGGCATCCTGTTTTCTGGCCGAGCTGCACCGGCTGCGCCCGGATATTCTGGCTGCCTGCCAGGCCACATTGCAGCAGGCGGAAGATGACCGTTATTTCCTGCACCTGCTGGGTGAAGCCTTTGCCCGTTGCCCGGAAGAGTCGGTGGACTATGCAGTGATGGAGCAGACTGCCGCGGGGGTGGTGGTGCCGCTGGATGCGGGCTGGAGTGATCTGGGCAGCTGGGCCTCCATCTGGGAGGCTGGAGCAAAAGACGCCGCGGGCAATTGCACTGAAGGTGATGTGCTGCTGGTCAATACCCGTAACAGTCTGGTGCAGTCCCATCACCGGCTGGTCGCCACGGTGGGTATTGAGGATCTGGTGGTGGTGGAAACCCGCGATGCCGTGCTGGTGGCCCGCCGTGAAGACAGTCAGCAGGTGAAAGAGATTGTCCGCCAGTTGCAGGAGCGGGAGCGCACCGAGCACCAGAGCCATCCGCTGGTCAACCGGCCCTGGGGGCACTATGTCAGCGTGGAGCAGGGCGGGCGCTATCAGGTCAAGCGTATCCGGGTGCTGCCGGGCCAGTCGCTGTCCCTGCAGCTGCACTATCACCGCGCCGAGCACTGGATTGTGGTGTCGGGCACGGCCCGGGTGGTCTGTGGTGACGAGGAGCTGATCCTTACCGAGAACCAGTCCACCTATATTCCGCTGGGCGTGCAGCACTCCCTGTCCAATCCGGGCCGGGTGCCGCTGGAGCTGATTGAAGTGCAGTCCGGTGCCTATCTGGGCGAGGACGATATTGTGCGCTTTGAGGACCGCTATGGCCGGGTGAAGTCCTGATTCTCAGTCGCTGTATTCCGGCCGGATGATCCCCTGCAGCTGGTTGTAGGGAATCATGAGGTCCGGGTGGCCGTCGGCATAGGGGGCGATGCTGTAGACGTCGTATTTCAGCTCGACCCCGGTGCGGCGCAGGGCGATGTTGGCGGTGCGCTGGAATGGCCACTGCTGCAGGAAGCTGACCCGCTCCTCGCCATGGTGGCTGCTGACCCAGTCATGGTGGGCCTGCTGCACCACCCGCCAGAAGGCGCCTTCCTTGCCGGGGGCCAGCAGGTCCTGCAGGGTCAGGGCGCGCTGCTGGTGGCGGCTGTAATTGATAAACCCCCGGCCGGGCAGGCCGTGGGCACCGCCTTCAAACAGGTAGCTGGACAGCTCGACCACCAGCAGGTCGTGGGGCCAGTCAACCAGTTTGGCCTGCAGCCAGCTGCCCCAGCCGGGCCGGGCACTGGCCAGAAAGCCCTGTTCATAAACGGCCAGGCTGGCGGGCACCGGGTCGGCCGGATCATAACGGGTCATCAGGCGCAGCCGCTGGTCCACCAGCCGGTTCAGGGCCGGTTCATCCGGAAACTGCTCCAGGTCCAGGTTGACCAGCGGGCAATTCTCCTCCTGGCAGCCTTTGGGCCGGACTTCGGTAATATGGCGGCTGACCGTGAGCGGCGGGCGGTCCGGTGGCCGGGTGGTGCAGGCATTGAGCAGGAGGCTCAGGCCCAGCAGGAGGGGCAGGGCGATGGAGGGTACTGGCATGCGGCTTGCCTTGGTTGGCGGGTGTCCGGTCAGGGGGCCATCCTGAACGCCGGAAAGTGGCCCGGTCAAGTTCCGGGCGGTTGAATGGGCAAGAGAAGCGGGGGGCCGTTATGGCAGATACCTTCAGACCGGTTGCGGGGGATGTGGAAATCCTGCAGCGCGAGCACTGTTTTCAGGGGTTTTACCGGCTGGACCGGCTGCAGCTGCGGCACCGGCTGTTCCGGGGGGGCATGAGCCGGCCGATGAGCCGCGAGCTGTTTGTCCGCCACGATGCGGTCTGTGTGCTGCCCTATGATCCCTGGCAGGACTGCGTGGTGCTGAACGAGCAGTTCCGGGTCGGCCTGCTGGGCAAGGTGGACAATCCCTGGATGCTGGAGATGGTGGCCGGGCTGATTGACAAGGACGAGCAGCCGGAGGCCGTGGCGCACCGTGAGGCGGAAGAGGAGGCCGGGCTGGCGCTGACAGCCCTGTGGCCAGTCAGCCGCTATTTTCCGTCGGCCGGGGGCAGTGATGAGCAGGTGCATCTGTATCTGGGCCGCTGTGACAGCAGCGGAGCGGGGGGGATCTACGGGCTGGACGAGGAGGACGAGGACATCCGGGTGCATGTCTGGCCCTTTGCCCGTGCCCTGCAGGCGGTGGAGGACGGCCAGCTGATCAATGCCGCCTGCATCATTGCCCTGCAGTGGCTGGCGCTGCACCGGGACGAGGTGCGGAGGGCCTGGCAGTAATGGGCCGCCGGGCACGCTATCAGGTGGACCTGCCGGCCCTGCAGGCCACCTGTGCCGTCAATTACCGGCAGCTGTTGCGGCTGCTGCCGCAGCTGCACGGTGCCCTGCCGGTGCGCCGGGTGGCACTGGGTAGCGGCGGCCCGCCGTGGGGTGTGCTGCGCCTGGAAACGCTGGAGGCCAGCCCCTATACCAGCCTGGTGCGGGTGGTCCAGGAGGCCGGTCCGTCCTGGTCCGGTGGCCCAGAACTGGTGGTGCGCGTCTATCACGATGCCCGGCTGGCCGAGGTGATTTCAGCCCGTAATACCGGCCACCTGCAGGGGGTATATCCCTGGCCCAATCCGCAGATGTACCAGCCGGATGAAAAACAGCAGCTGAACCAGTTTCTGGGCGAGTGGCTGCGTCACTGCATGGCCTTTGGCCATGAGCCGGAGCCGGTTGCCCTGTGAACTGCGGCATGCTTTGCGCGACTGCTGCGGGCCAATTGTGATAAAAGCCCGTCCCGGAGATTTACCGGGCGGGTATGCCCCCGGAATAATCCGCCCCGATAACCTTCTTTTTTCCGATGTTCAGGAGACGCCCCGTGCATAACCTGGCCCGCCCGGCAACCGGCCCGGTGCTGGAACTGGTACAGCTGACCGACAGTCACCTGTTCAGTGAACCCCGGGGGCAGTTGCTGGGGCTGGAAACCCGCAGCAGCCTGCAGCAGGTGCTGGCGCTGCTGCAATGCGAGCATCCCCGGCCTGACCTGCTGCTGGCGACGGGCGACCTGTCCCAGGATGGTTCACTGGCCTCCTACCAGGCCTTTCGCCAGCTCTGCGCGCCGCTGGGCGTGCCGGTGCGCTGGTGTCCCGGCAATCATGATGACCGTCTGCAGATGTGCGCGGCGGCCTCGGGAACGGAACTGATGGCGCCCGTCACGGACCTCGGCGCCTGGCGGATTATCCTGCTGGACACCCGGTTGCCCGGTGCGGTGCATGGCCAGCTGGCTGACAGCCAGCTGGAGCTGCTGGCCCGGGCGCTGGATGACGCCCCGGAGCGGCATGGCCTGATTGGCCTGCATCACCATCCGCTGCCGGTGGGCAGTGACTGGATGGACTCGATCGGCCTGCACAACTCCGGTGCGCTATGGCAGTTGCTGGAGAGTTATCCGCAGGTACGTGCCCTGTTATGGGGTCATGTTCACCAGGCTTTTGACCGCAGCCAGAACGGACGGCGTTTGCTGGCCTCACCTTCGACCTGCATCCAGTTCACGCCGGGCAGTGCCCGTTTTCAGACCTCAATGGAGGCGCCCGGTTACCGCTGGCTGCACCTGTATGAGGATGGCCGGCTGGATACCGGGATTTCCCGGGTCCAGGGGCTGCCGCTGCTGGCCTGTGCCGGTGGCCAGGGCTACTGACTTGCGGCGCTCCGGGCGGGCCTGTAGCCTTGGCGCACCTGTCCTGCCCGCCGGGTCCCATGACTGACACCTCGCCTGCCATCCTCTATATCCATGGCTTTAACAGCTCGCCGGCCTCGTACAAGGCCCGGCAGCTGCAGGCGGCCATGACCCGGCTCGGTCTGGCGGACCGGTTGCGGATTCCGGCGCTGAACAGCTGTCCCCGCCAGGCCATCGGCCAGCTGCAGGACGCGATTGCCGGACTGGGCCAGCCGCTGCTGGTGGGCAGTTCACTGGGGGGCTATTACGCCACCTGGCTGGCCAGCCGCCAGCCGCTGAAGGTGCTGCTGATCAATCCGGCGGTCAATCCGCACCAGCACCTGTTTCTGGAGCGGCTCGGGCCACAGATCAATGAACACACGGGCGAGCACTGGCTGCTGACCCGGGCCCATATCACGGCCCTGGCCGCGCTGGCGGTGCCGCCGCCCCGGGATGCCCGGCGTTTCCGGGTCTGGCTGCAGACCGGTGACCAGACCCTGGATTACCGGGAGGCCGAGGCTTTTTACCAGGGCTGTGATTTGCGGATCGAGGCGGGTGGCGATCACGGTTTCCAGGGCTTTACCCGCCATCTGCCGGAGCTGCTGGCCTTTGCCGGCCTCGATCCGCAGCAGTGGCGGGATAGCGATTTTTCCGATCTGTAAGGGTTTACTGAAGCAGCATGTCCTATACCGCAGAAGCCATCGAGGTGCTGTCCGGGCTGGATCCGGTCCGCAAGCGTCCCGGGATGTATACCGACACCAGCCGGCCCAATCATCTGGCCCAGGAGGTGATCGACAACAGCGTGGACGAGGCGCTGGCCGGGCATGCCCGCAATGTGCAGGTGATCCTGTACGCCGACGGCTCGCTGGAGGTGCTGGATGATGGCCGGGGCATGCCGGTGGATATTCACCCGGAAGAGGGCATTTCCGGGCTGGAACTGATCCTGACCCGGCTGCATGCGGGCGGCAAGTTTTCCGGCAAGAGTTACCAGTTTTCGGGTGGCCTGCACGGTGTGGGCATTTCGGTGGTCAATGCCCTGTCCACCCGGGTCGACGTGCGGGTACGCCGGGATGGCCACGAATACCGGATGCAGTTTGAAAACGGCTTCCGGGTGAGCGGGCTGGAGGTGCTGGGAGCGGTCAGCAGGCGTTCGACCGGCACCAGTGTCCGCTTCTGGCCCGATCCGCAGTATTTTGATTCGCCGAAATTTTCGGTCAGCCGGCTCAGGCATGTGCTGAAGGCCAAGGCGGTGCTCTGTCCGGGCCTGCGGGTCAGCTTTGCCGATCAGGCCAGCGGCGAGCAGCTGGAGTGGTATTACGAGGACGGCCTGCGCTCCTATCTGGCCGATGCGGTAGCGGATCTGGCCCGGCTGCCCGAAGTGCCCTTTACCGGCCAGCTGGCCGGTGAGCACGAGGCGGTGGACTGGGCCCTGCTCTGGCTGCCGGAGGGGGGCGAGGGCCTGCAGGAAAGCTACGTCAACCTGATTCCTACCGCCCAGGGCGGTACCCATGTCAATGGCCTGCGCCAGGGGCTGCTGGAGGCCATGCGCGAATTCTGCGAATTCCGCAGCCTGCTGCCGCGAGGGGTCCGGCTGGCTCCCGAAGATGTCTGGGAGCGGATCGCCTTTGTGCTGTCGATGAAGCTGCGGGAGCCGCAGTTTTCCGGACAGACCAAGGAGCGCCTGTCCTCCCGGGAGGCGGCCGCTTTTGTCAGCGGAGTGGTCAAGGATGCGTTCAGCCTGTGGCTGAATGCCAATCCGGACACCGGCCTGCAGCTGGCCGAGCTGGCGATCAGCAATGCCGGCCGGCGGCTGAAGGCCGGGCGCAAGGTGGAGCGCAAAAAAGTGACCCAGGGCCCCGCGCTGCCCGGCAAGCTGGCCGACTGTGCCGGCCAGGAGCCGATGCGCGCCGAGCTGTTCCTGGTGGAAGGCGATTCGGCAGGGGGCAGCGCCAAACAGGCCCGGGACAAGGAGTTCCAGGCAATCATGCCGCTGCGCGGCAAGATCCTGAACACCTGGGAGGTGGATGGCAGCGAGGTGCTGGCCAGCCAGGAAGTCCACGATATTGCCGTGGCCATTGGCATTGATCCCGGCTCGGAGGATCTGGGCCAGTTGCGTTACGGCAAAATCTGCATCCTGGCGGATGCCGATTCGGATGGCCTGCATATCGCCACACTGCTCTGTGCGCTGTTCCTCCGTCATTTCCGGCCCCTGGTCGAGGCCGGTCACCTGTATGTGGCCATGCCGCCGCTGTACCGCATTGACCAGGGCAAGGAGGTGTTCTACGCCCTGGATGATGCCGAGCGGGATGGCATTCTGGAACGGCTGGCAGCGGGTAAAAAGGCCGGCCGGCCCCAGGTCACCCGCTTCAAGGGGCTGGGCGAAATGAACCCGCTGCAGCTGCGGGAAACCACCATGGACCCCAATACCCGGCGGCTGGTGCAGCTGCAGCTGGATGACTTCGAGCAGACTCGGGAAATCATGGACCGGCTGCTGGCGAAAAAGCGCGCGGCAGACCGGCGCAGCTGGCTGGAAAGCCGGGGCAATCTGGCCGGGGTTCTGGGGTGAGCCGTCCGGCGCCGCCCGGCCAGCGTACCGGGCGGGTCATGTGGATGCTGGCCTGGCTGGCCGGGTTGGTGCTGGCCAGCAGCTTTTTTGCCCGCTGGCAGGACCAGCGTTTCAATCCCAATCCGCAGCCCGTGTCGCGGCATGCTGGCCAGACGGTCGAGGTGCGGCTGCAGGCCAATCCGCAGGGCCATTTTGTCTGCAGTGGCATGATCAACGGCCAGCCGGTCGAGCTGCTGGTGGATACCGGGGCCACCGATGTGGCCATCCCGGCTGCCCTGGCCCGCCAGCTGCGGCTGGAGGCGGGTCCGCCCAGCCTGCAGCAGACTGCCGGAGGCACGGTCAGCGGCTATCTCACCTGGCTGGACCGTCTGCAGCTGGGCGACATCCTGCTGCGCCATGTGCGGGCGGTGGTCATGCCCGACTTTCCCGGCCAGGCGGTCCTGCTGGGCATGAGTGCCCTCAGGCAGCTGGAATTCACGCAGCAGCAGCAGACGCTGGTGCTGCGCCAATCTGTAACGGAACCATCATGAGCCAATCTGCAACAGCGGGCCTGGAGGGTGTGGAACAGCGCTCCCTGGCCACCTTTACCGAACAGGCCTACCTCAATTACTCCATGTACGTGATCATGGACCGGGCGCTGCCGCATATCGGCGATGGCCTCAAGCCGGTGCAGCGGCGCATTGTCTATGCCATGAGCGAGCTGGGGCTGGATGCCGGCTCCAAGCACAAAAAGTCGGCGCGGACCGTGGGTGATGTGCTGGGCAAATACCATCCCCACGGCGACTCGGCCTGTTACGAAGCCATGGTGCTGATGGCCCAGCCGTTTTCTTACCGCTATCCGCTGGTGGATGGCCAGGGTAACTGGGGGGCACCGGACGACCCCAAATCCTTTGCCGCCATGCGTTACACCGAGGCCCGGCTGTCGCGCTATGCCGAGGTGCTGCTGGCCGAACTGGGCCAGGGCACGGCCGACTGGCAGCCCAACTTTGATGGCAGTCTGGATGAGCCGGCCGTGCTGCCGGCCCGGCTGCCCAGCCTGCTGCTGAACGGCACGACCGGTATTGCCGTGGGCATGGCCACCGATGTACCGCCGCATAACCTGCGGGAAGTGGCCGCCGCCTGTATCCGGCTGCTGGATCAGCCGGACGCCGGTCTGGAACAGCTGTGCCAGCTGCTGCCCGGTCCAGATTTTCCGACCGAAGCCGAGATCATCACGCCCGCCGACGATCTGCGGCGGATTTATGCTACGGGTCGCGGCTCGGTGCGGATGCGTGCCGTATACCGGGTTGAAGAGGGCGATATCGTGGTAACGGCCCTGCCGCACCAGGTATCGGGCGCCCGGGTCCTGGAGCAGATTGCCGGCCAGATGCAGGCGAAAAAGCTGCCGCTGGTGGCTGACCTGCGTGATGAGTCCGGCCATGAAAACCCCTGCCGTATCGTGATTGTGCCGCGTTCCGGCCGGGTGGATGCCGCGGAGCTGATGGCCCATCTGTTTGCGACCACGGATCTGGAGTCCAGTTGCCGGGTCAACCTGAACGTCATCGGTCTGGATGGCCGGCCCCAGGTCAAGGACCTGCGCAGCCTGCTGGCTGAATGGCTGCAGTTCCGGCTGGATACCGTGCGCCGCCGCCTGCGCTTCCGGCTGGAGCGGGTGGAAAAGCGCCTGCACCTGCTGGACGGGCTGCTGCTGGCCTTCCTCAATCTGGATGAGGTGATCCGGATCATCCGCGAGGAGGAGCAGCCCAAAGCCCGGCTGAACAGCCAGTTTGGCCGGACCGAACTGCAGGCCGAGTACATCCTCGACACCCGGCTGCGCCAGCTGGCCCGGCTGGAAGAGGTGAAGATCCGCAGCGAGCAGGACGAACTGGCCCGGGAGCGTGAGCAGCTGCAGGCCCTGCTGGGCAGTGAGGCCCGGCTGAAACAGCAGGTCCGCCAGGAGCTGGAGGCCGATGCCGCCCGCTATGGTGATGCCCGGCGTTCACCGATCGTGGCCCGGACAGAGGCCAGAGCCCTGCCGGAACAGGCCCTGCAGCCGGCCGAGCCGGTCACGGTGGTGCTCTCCGAACAGGGCTGGGTGCGCTGTGCCAAGGGGCATGAAGTGGATGCGGCCGGGCTGTCCTACAAGGCGGGGGACCGTTTCTTGGCTGCGGCCCGGGGCCGCTCCAGCCAGCAG
>DIDB01000167.1 GCA_002417905.1 Pseudomonadaceae bacterium UBA5811 | reverse complement strand
TCCCGGTGGCTGTGGCGGCGGTTGCAGCCCGGGGTCCGGTGCCAAAACGGCGGATGCGCATGCGGGAAGGTGCGTCCATGATGAATGATGCGTCTGGTCGGGTCAGCCTGCGGTTGGCCGTGGTGGCAACCCTGACCGGCAGCTTTGTGCTGACCGATGGCATGCTCAGCTTCCTGCAGCTGTCCGTAGGGGGGGTACTGGTCGGGGTTGCAGTCACCTGGATTATCAATAAATCAAAATCCTGGTTTATTCACCGTTATGGCGAGGAAACCGGAGCCCAGATCCTGATCAGTCTGGTGCTGCCTTTTGCCGCCTATCTCTGTGCCGAACACCTGCATTGCTCCGGCATCCTTGCGGCGGTGTCTGCCGGAATTTCCATGAGCTACAACGAGCTGTCCGGCAAGGTGCTGGCGGTTACCCGGGTTCGCCGGGCGGCAGTCTGGGACATGCTGCAGTTCGCCCTGAATGGTCTGATCTTTGTGCTGCTGGGCGAGCAGCTGCCACACATTGTGGCAGGAGCCCGCCAGATCGTTCAGGAAACCGGCGAGCCGGTTCACCGGCTGCTGCTTTATGTGGTGGTTATCAACCTGGCGCTGGGTGTCCTGCGTTTTCTCTGGGTATGGATTTCCATCCGGGTGAACATGCTGTTTGGTGCAGCCGGGGATGAACGGCCCCGCAAGGTCTGGCGGATAGCGGCGGCTACATCGGTTGCTGGTGCCCGGGGAGCCGCGACCCTGGCGGGTGTGCTGACCCTGCCGCTGTTCATGCCGGACGGCATCACACCTTTTCCGGCCCGGGACCTGACCATCTTCCTGGCCGCGGGGGTCATTATCGTTTCGCTGCTGGTCGCCAGTTTCGGGATGCCTCCGCTGTTGCGGGGGCTGGACCTGCCCGCCGGCCCGGAAGAGCACAAGGAAGAGGATCAGGCCAGTGATCTGGCGGCCGAGGCCGCCATCCAGGCGGTTGAGAAAGCCCAGCACGAAATGAGTGAAGGGCGGGCAGACGCTGACCTGTATATTCAGGCGGCGGCCCGGATTTCGGGCATCTACCGTTCCAGGATCGACAGTCACTCCGGGCAGATCGAGCATCTGGAGGACTACCTCCGGATGGAGGATGTCGAGCGCCAGCTGCGGCTGGTGGGGTTGCGGGCTGAACGGGACGAACTGTTCCGGCTGGCCCGCCGCAAGATGCTGGATGAGCAGGTGGCCCGCCGGCTGGTCCGTGATATCGACCTGATGGAAACCCAGTACAGCCGTTAACCGGTGGTCGGTTACAAATGACCCGCCTCTGTGGCGGGCTGGCCGTGACCACGATGGACCTGGATGCGGAACGTATTCACACGAATGATTTTTTGTCATTGATTTCGTATAAGTCAATATTTAGTGACTTTATTCCGTCTTACCCCAGACAGGCCTCTCCCATAAACTGAGAACCTGTACACAGTACTGCATCTGGTGCTGCGGGGTATCCTGTATTTCTGATGCCCCGTGACAGATGCATGATCTTGGCTTTTTGCCGGTTATTGTGGGGTATTTCATGAATATTTCTGAGAAAATCCTGTGGCTGGGCTGTGTTGTCCTGCTGGCGGGAAGATCCGCATTTGCCATTGAGCCCGGGCCAGGCATGATACTTATGGATGGGCAGACTGTTTCTGAAAATGACGCTAATACTGCGCAGCCAGTCATCAGTCGGGTGCTGTCCATTCACCGGGATGAAGGGGGTCCTGCCTGTGAGCCGGTTCCGGCTTATATGGTGTATCAGGATCAGACGGGCCGGACCCGTACCCTGCGCTATCAGGTGATGAGCCGTGCCTGCCAGAATGGCTGACGGATCGCTTTGGATTTTCAAGACGATTGGTCTATAGTGATTTCCATGAAAACAGACAGGCCTGCTGCCACCGGACAGGGCCGGCGCGGCCGGCCGCCGGGTCCGACCCGAACCTATGCGGATGCCCGCAAACAGCTGATCCGGGCTGGTATGGCTCTGCTGACCGGGCAGGGACTGGTGGCGACCGGGCTGGATGGCCTGCTGAAGCAGGCTGGTGTGCCCAAGGGTTCCTTCTATCATTATTTTGACAGCAAGGATGCGTTTGGCCGGGCCGTCCTGGAAAGCTATGCCACCTATTTCAGGCTGCGGCTGGACCGGCGCCTGCTGGATAAGAATCTGCCACCGCTGGAGCGGCTGGCCGCTTTTGTCCGGGATGCCGGGACAGGCATGGCCCGCTATGGCTTTCAGCGGGGCTGTCTGGTGGGCAATCTGGGACAGGAGATTACTCTGCTGCCCGGGGATTACCGGGAATTGCTGGAGAATATCCTGCAGGACTGGCAGCAGCGGGTAGCGGCCTGTCTGGAGCTGGCCCGGCAGCAGGGCCAGCTGGCGGCCACGGCAGATTGCGGGCAGCTGGCCCAGTTTTTCTGGATTGGCTGGGAAGGCGCGGTCATGCGGGCCCGGCTGGTCCGGGAGGCCAGTCCCCTGGAGATTTTTTTCCAGGGTTTTCTGGCCGGTCTGCCCCGCTAAATTTTTTTGTGGATTAGTAGACGATCGGTCTAAAAACAACAAGTCAGAGGAGCTTTTCCATGTTTAACGCCATTCTGGTTGAAAAAGATGAGGCCGGTTACCGGGCTGAAGTGCGCAGTCTGGATGAAAGCCAGCTGCCAGAGGGGGATGTCAGCGTCCGGGTGGACTACAGCTCTCTGAATTACAAGGATGCGCTGG
>DIDB01000035.1 GCA_002417905.1 Pseudomonadaceae bacterium UBA5811 | reverse complement strand
CATTCCAGCGCAGTGCCGGCACAGCATAAAAAACTTCGCGGCCACAACGTTGCGGTTTCCGGCGCAAGGCATTGATCTGCTCCAGAATCACTTGCCCTTCAACCTGCCAGCTTCCCAGCTCAGCTGTTATAACCGGTCTGGCCCAAATCAGCTGCCACTGGCCACCCTGATGGCGGATACCCAGCTCGGTATACACGGAACTGACCAGCAGCTCGCAATCCTGGTCCACCAACGTCTCAAGGACATCAGCCGCTGCCTTCCCCCCCAGCGCCAGCGCCTGGGCCTTCAGCAGCGGGTAGCCTGCTTTTTTCAGTGTTTTCTGCAGACTGCTGCTGAAATCATAAGCCACAGAAGACAGCAAAGGACTCAGAGTCAGTGACCTGACTTTAGCCACTGAATGCCCCTGGCAACGGGGCGACTGACGGAAATCATTGATCAGCCCCAGCAGCTGATGGGGCTCATCGGCAGCCATTGCACCCTGGACATCCATCAGGCCAGCCAGTACTACGGCCCAACTGCCCACGACTGCCGGCTTTCTCATTAAAAATCCCCCCAATGGGTTAGTAATCTCCCCGGTCATAAGCACGCACATGCTGACATCCATTGGCGATGATAATGACTATGGAGATTAGTACTACAGTTGCAGTTTTATTTTCGTATGAGCAATCCGGGCTAAAGCCTGATGCCGTCTGCGCCATATTGACCAGCGTATGATCGGGTTCTGCCACATCGTTGTTCGCAGCGCTGGATATCGCTACGGGTGAGGTAACCGGAAGATTGAAGCGCCGCCGGGGCGCCAGACCGAAAGATATGAGTGTGTTACCTGCGAAACACCACACTCGCCCAAATTGATGGGCCATGCGCTCATATGGAGCCTACCGTACTGGGGGCCTGATGTTTTTCAACATCATGGAAGCGGCCAAAGTCAACGATGATACGTCCATCTGATCCGGTCAGCAGGATATCAACAAAACGGTGATTATCCTGCACACGGCTAAAAGCATAAGCCGTCCTGGCAAACACGGTCTGCCCCGTGGCCTCATCCACCCCGGTCACGGTCACCACAATCTCGGACTCCTCCTGCTCCAGCTCTGCAATGGTCTTGCCATGCAGCGGACTGTCAGGCCCGATGATATGGGCCATCACAAAGGCAAAGCGCAGGATGGGGACATGCGACTGGATCAGCAGCAGCTGGTCAAAGCGCCGGGCCAGATGGCCGCTTTCAGTCATGACCAGCCGGGACAGCGCCACCTCAATATCCACCGCCAGAATCACACTGGTCCGCAGGTTGGCTATCCGCAGGCAGAGGGCCGGAATCCCGTTCTCGTTACTGATCACCGCCGTCCGGCTGAACATGACCCGCGCCCTTGGCCTGGCAAAACGGGCAAAAACCAGCCCCGTTCCCAGCGCATTGATCATCATGCCAATCAGCACTTCGACCGACACGATGACATTGGCCCATGGACCCACCGGCACCATGCCACCATAACCGACGGTCGACAGGGTCTGCACGCTGAAAAAAAACAGCGACAGCAAAGGCTGCTCGCCAAGCCCGGAAACCTGGCCCGGCACACAGAAATAAAGCAGGGCAAATGCCAGATTGATCAGGACATAAAATCCGATGGACCCATAGATAAAAACGGACCAGCGGGCGGTCAGGGCATGGTGGTAAATATCAGCCCAGAAGCTGTCACGCAGCCCCACACGCTCGACATCAATATGACCATTTTCAATCAGGGCATGGGCCCGGAAGTGATGGATGGCCTCCCGGGCGGAAAAATGCAGTCCCAGCCCCTCATGACCGGCCGCGCTCCCCAGCGGAAGATCTGCACGGGCAGAACGGGCCACATGCCATGCGTTGTACTTTTCCCTGATGCAAGACCACAGGCGCCTCATACTGGCTGCTCCATCCATAACCAAGGCCGGGATGATACACAGCCAGCCCTGACATTTTCTGTCCGGATTGCGCCAGCCTGAACAAAGCTATTTGACACAAAACCATCTTGCCGGCTGAACCTAAGACCAAGGTGGGTTTCCGGAGGGCCCCGGCTCCATGACAGTATTGCCCCCGGCCGGCCCATAACAGCATAACAGTCCGGTCCTGGCTGCCCTGCCGGTTTCTGCTTCCTGCCACACCCTGCACTCCTGGAGCCTGCATGACCCTGTCCGGCGGTATCATTTCCCTGGTCGCCCTGCTTTACATGGCCATCCTGTTTCTGCTGGCCTTTTACGGTGACCGGCGTGGTCCGGCCATTCCACCCAGAATCCGTGCAGTGGTTTACAGCCTGTCGCTGGCCGTTTATTGCACCAGCTGGACTTTTTTCGGCACCGTAGGCCAGGCGGCAGAAGAACTGTGGTCATTTATCCCCATTTACTTGGGGCCCGTGCTGCTGCTGCTGTTTGCCCCCCAGGTCCTGCAGAAAGTGCTGGCCATCAGCAAGCAGGAAAATATCACCTCGATTGCCGATTTTATCGCCTCCCGTTACGGCAAATCCCAGCTGCTGGCCGTGATCGTCACCCTGATCTGCCTGGTCGCCGTACTGCCCTACATTGCCCTGCAGCTCAAGGGCATCGTTATCGGCGTCAACCTGCTGACCGGCACCGATACAGCCGTCGAAACCACCCGGACGGCGGATACCGCCCTGATCGTTTCGGTAGTCCTTGCCCTGTTTATCATCCTGTTCGGCACCCGCAATCTGGATGTCACCGAACACCACCGGGGCATGGTGCTGGCCATTGCCTTCGAGTCACTGGTCAAGC
>DIDB01000100.1 GCA_002417905.1 Pseudomonadaceae bacterium UBA5811 | reverse complement strand
GGGCTTCGCGCAGTTCGTTGCGCTCTTCGCCCTCAATGCGCCGGGAGATGCCGCCCGCCCGCGGGTTGTTGGGCATCAGCACCAGATAGCGGCCGGCCAGGCTGATAAAAGAGGTCAGGGCGGCACCCTTGTTGCCGCGTTCTTCCTTTTCAACCTGGACGATGATTTCCTGGCCTTCGGACAGCACTTCCCGGATATTGATCCGGCCGTCCGGGGCTTTCCGGAAGTATTCCCGGGAGATTTCCTTGAGGGGCAAAAAGCCGTGCCGCTCGGCACCAAAGTCCACAAAGGCGGCCTCAAGACTTGGCTCAAGGCGGGTGATCCGTCCCTTGTAGATGTTGGCTTTTTTCTGTTCACGGGAGCCTGACTCGATATCAAGATCGTACAGGCGCTGACCGTCAACGAGGGCAACCCGCAGCTCTTCGGGCTGGGTTGCATTTATCAGCATTCTTTTCATAGGGTACCAGTCTGGTTTCCGTACCTCCGGAAACAGCGGGCTGGCACCACGACTTTCTGGCCGGTGTCGGGTGCGTATCAGCACGGTCTGGCAGACCGCACCGTGTCCAGCGGCTGCCGGTCTAACCGGACCGGGCCGCGACTACGTCTCCTGTCCTGTGCAGGTTACAGAAGCACGGGTCTGGAGGAGGAATCGGCAGTTGCCAGCGGACAGGTTCCTGGGACAGGTAACTAAACCTGTACAACGCTGGCGGGCAGCCGTACATCTCCACCGTTCACACATGACTCGAAAATCGGGGTGCCGCTCGCTGGGTTTCCGGAAGCGGTTGGCGTGTTCCGCGACAGGCTTTGGGGAAAGCTATCGCAACATGTCTTGCACTTTCTGCAATATCTTTTCGGTTGTTCGTCTTTTCTGATGGCCCGGGACGCTTTCAGCCGTGCCGGTGCTGCACATTCCTGCCCGTGCGGTATTCGCCCGCTCCGCGGAATGGCAATATGACCGGCCATTTCCCATGGCGGTGCTGCTTTTGGCAGCGGTCTGACTATATCAGCAACCCTTGGGTGCTTCAAATCCATGAATATTGCTAAGATGCCGCAATGACTGATACCCCTATCCAACATCCGGCCGTACAGCTGCTGGTCGTTGCTCCGGAGCTGGCCGGGCAGCGTATTGACAATTTTCTGCGCCATCAGCTCAAGGGGGCTCCGAAAACCCTGATTTACCGCATTCTGCGCAAGGGTGAAGTGCGGGTAAACCGGGGTCGGGTCAAACCCGAGTACCGAATCCGGGCGGGCGATACCGTGCGGATTCCGCCGCTGCGGCTGGCTGAGCCCGATGAGCCGGCACCCGTGGCAGCCAGCATGCTGGAGCGGCTGGAGCATGCCATCCTGCATGAAGACCGGGCACTGATTGTGCTGAACAAGCCGGCCGGTATCGCGGTACATGGTGGCAGTGGCCTGAGCTTTGGCGTCATCGAGGCCCTGCGCCAGCTGCGTCCGGAGGCCCGGGAGCTGGAGCTGGTGCACCGGCTGGACCGGGATACATCCGGCCTGCTGATGGTGGCCAAAAAGCGCAGCATGCTGCGTCACCTGCACGAAGCCTTGCGCAATGATGGGGTGGACAAGCGCTATCTGGCTCTGGTGAAGGGGCACTGGGACAGCAGCCGGAAGCAGGTCAGTGCGCCCCTGCTGAAAAATACCCTGCGCTCTGGAGAGCGGATGGTGGAGGTTAATGCGGAAGGCAAAGAGGCACTAACCCTGTTCCGGGTAGTCCGGCGCTTTGGCAGTTTCGCCACCCTGGTGGAAGCCAGCCCGGTAACCGGACGGACCCACCAGATCCGGGTACATGCCCGGCATGCCGGGCATCCCATTGCCGGTGACAGCAAATACGGTGATGACCTTTTTTCCCGGGCAGTCCGCGAGCTGGGAGGGCGGCGCCTGTTCCTGCATGCCTGCTCCCTGCAGGTCGCCCTTCCGGAAGGGCAGCGGCTGATGCTGGCGGCTGATCCGGATGAAACTTGGACCCGGACTTTGGAGAAACTCGGTGACCCGCAGATTTGATCTGGTAATTTTGGACTGGGACGGCACCCTGGTTGACTCCATTGACCGGATTGTCCAGTCCATCTGGCAGGCGGCGGACAGTCAGGGTTTGCCCAGGCGGGAGGAGCAGGCCATCCGGGATATTATCGGGCTGGCCATGCCCGAGGCGACCCGGGTGCTGTATCCCCAGCTGGGCGACGCCGGGCAGATAGCGGCGTTCCAGCAGTGTTACGCCGGGCATTATCTGGCCAGTGAGGCAGACCTTCCGCCCTTTTATCCGGGCGTACTGGATACGCTGGCGCAGCTGCAGGCTCGGGGGTACCGGCTGGCCGTGGCGACCGGCAAAAGCCGGCGCGGACTGGACCGGATCATGGCCGGACATGGCTGTGCCGGCCTGTTTGCCAGTACCCGCTGCGCTGATGAAACGGCCAGCAAGCCCGATCCGCGGATGCTGCATGAGATTCTGGCTGAATGTGGTGTAACAAAAGACCGGGCGGTCATGGTGGGGGACTCGGTATTTGACCTGCAGATGGCCAGCCGGGCCGGAATGGCTGGCGTGGGGGTCAGTTATGGTGCCCAGCCGGCCAGAATTCTGGCCGGC
>DIDB01000050.1 GCA_002417905.1 Pseudomonadaceae bacterium UBA5811 | reverse complement strand
TTGCTCGATAACCGGCTGGCCCAGAATTTTCCGGGCCAGCCGGTTATCGAGCAAGTGTTGTTTACCAACCTTGCCTTCCAGTAATTACGGGGTTTTTGGCTATGGCAGTGCAGGACATCCTGTCCCAGGATGAAATTGACGCCCTGTTGCATGGCGTGGATGACGGCTCTGTCGAGACGGAGGATGAGGCCCAGGCCCGCCCCGGCGAGGTCAAAAGTTATGACCTGACCAGCCAGGAGCGCATCGTGCGCGGGCGGATGCCCACCCTGGAGATGATCAACGAGCGTTTTGCCCGTTATACCCGGGTCAGCCTGTTCAACCTGCTGCGCCGTTCGGCCGAGGTGGCCGTAGGGGGGATCCAGGTCCAGAAGTTTGGTGAGTACATCCATTCGCTTTATGTGCCTACCAGCCTGAACCTGGTCAAGGTCAAGCCGCTGCGCGGGACGGCCCTGTTCATTCTGGATGCCCGGCTGGTTTTCAAGCTGGTGGACAACTTCTTTGGCGGGGATGGCCGGCCGGCCAAGATCGAGGGCCGGGAATTTACGCCTACCGAACTGCGGGTGGTCCGGATGGTGCTGGACCAGGCTTTTGTTGACATGACCGAAGCCTGGCAGTCAGTGATGAAAATCAACTTCGAGTATGTGAACTCGGAGGTCAATCCGGCCCTGGCCAATATCGTCAACCCCAGCGAGGTGGTGGTGGTTTCGACCTTTCATATCGAGCTGGATGGCGGTGGTGGTGACATGCATTTCACCATGCCCTATTCACTGATCGAGCCGATCCGCGAGATGCTGGATGCCGGTTTCCAGTCTGATCTGGACGACCACGACGAGCGCTGGACCAGGGCGTTGCGGGAGGATGTGCTGGACGTCCGGGTACCGCTGTCCGCTACGGTGGTGCGGCGCCAGATCCGGTTGCGCGAGCTGCTGGACATGCAGCCGGGTGATGTGATTCCGGTCGCTCTGCCGGACAGCATGGTGCTGCGGGCCAATGGCATTCCCACTTTCAAGGTCAGGATGGGCGCCCAGAAAGGCAACCTGGCCCTGCAGATACTGGAGCCGGTGCGGATTCCGCGCTGAGCGGTTTTGCGTTCCGGGCGAGCCCCATTGATGGAGAGATGCAATGGCTGATGAAGAAAAGCCGGCTGCAGAGGTACCGGCCGGCCAGCCCGATGCGGCAGCCGGAAAAACTGCGGAAGAAAAAGCCTCTGCCGAGGAGCAGGCGCTGGCGGATGAGTGGGCCTCTGCACTGAAAGAGGCGGGAAGTGCCAGTCAGGAGGATATCGATTCGCTGATTAACCAGAGCCATGCGCCCGGCGGAAGTGATGGCCGGGTGCCGATTGCGGAGTTTGGTCCGGTGACGGCCCCGCCGGTGACAGAGGGTGGGCTGGGCGGACCCAACCTGGATGTGATCCTAGACATTCCGGTCACCATTTCCATGGAGGTCGGCAATACGGAAATCAGCATCCGTAACCTGCTGCAGCTGAACCAGGGATCGGTGATCGAGCTGGACCGGCTGGCCGGTGAACCACTGGATGTGCTGGTTAACGGTACTCTGGTGGCCCATGGTGAGGTGGTGGTGGTCAATGAAAAGTTTGGCATCCGGCTGACTGACGTGATCAGCCCGGCCGAGCGTATCCGGAAACTGCGCTGAGATGGGTCGCAGCGGGCTGTCTGTCTTTCTGCTTTCGGGCAGCGCTCCGCTGCTGGCGGCGGATGCTGCCAGCCTGCCGGGAAGCGGCGAGCTGGCCGGGCCGCTACTGAAGATGCTGCTGGGTCTGCTGCTGGTCAGTGGGGCCATTCTGCTGCTGGCCTGGGGACTGCGCCGTCTCCAGGGGCTGGCCCCGCGCCAGCAGGTTATCCGGCTGCTGGCCAGCCTGCCCCTGGGGCCACGGGAGCGGCTGCTACTGGTTGAGGTCGGGGCGCAGCAGCTGCTGCTGGGCGTGGCGCCGGGCCGGATCAGTCTGCTGCATGCCCTGGAGGAGCCGGTCAGCCTGCCAGCCAGTGAGCCGGCCTCACCGGAATTTGCCCGGCGCCTGCTGGAGGCTCTGGGCCAGCAGTCAGGGAGGCGGGGCTGATGGCGGGCCGTCTGCTGCTGGTTGTGCTGCTGGGCCTGCTGGCGCCGCTGGCACTGGCCGCGCCCAATGATCCCCTGTCGATTCCGGCGATAACCCTGGGCAGCAATGGCCAGGGGCAGCAGGAGTACTCGGTCAGTCTGCAGATCCTGCTGATCATGACTGCGCTGAGTTTTATTCCGTCGCTGGTGATCATGATGACCAGCTTTACCCGGATCATCATCGTGTTTTCGCTGTTGCGCCAGGCCATGGGCCTGCAGCAGACACCTTCCAACCAGATCCTGATCGGCCTGTCGCTGTTTCTGACCCTGTTTATCATGGGGCCGGTGTTTGACCGGATCAACCAAGAGGCCCTGCAGCCCTATCTGGCGGAAAAGATGACCTCCCGGGAGGCCCTGCAGCGGGCAGAGGAGCCGCTGAAAGACTTTATGCTGGCCCAGACCCGCAGCAGCGACCTGGACCTTTTTGTCCGGCTGTCCCGGCGTACCGATATTGCCGAACCGGCAGCGGCGCCGATGAGCATTGTGGTACCCGCCTTTGTCACCTCGGAGCTGAAAACAGCATTCCAGATCGGCTTTATGCTGTTTATTCCTTTCCTGATCATCGATATGGTGGTGGCCAGCGTGCTGATGGCCATGGGGATGATGATGCTGTCGCCGCTGATTATTTCTCTGCCGTTCAAGATCATGCTGTTCGTGCTGGTGGATGGCTGGGCGCTGATCATGGGTACCCTGGCCAGCAGTTTTGGTACTTTTTAGCCCGGGGGATAACGGATGAATCCTGGCGTTGTGGTGGATCTGGTCCGGGAGGCCCTGTGGCTGGTAACGCTGATGGTGGCGCTGCTGGTGGTGCCAAGCCTGGTGGTGGGCCTGATCGTGGCCATGTTCCAGGCCGCTACCCAGATCAACGAGCAGACCCTGAGCTTTCTGCCCAGGCTGCTGGTCATGCTGGTAACGCTGATGGTGGCTGGCCCCTGGCTGGTCAGGCAGCTGCTCGAATTCACCGAGCAGCTGATCCGGAACATCCCGCTGCTGATTGGCTGAACGCCCCATGTTTGCATTGAGCGAAACGGAGATTGGCAGCTGGCTGGGCCAGTTCACGTTCCCGCTGTTCCGCATTGCCGCGCTGCTGATGACCATGCCGGTTATCGGTACCCAGGTCGTGCCCGTCCGCATCCGCCTGTATTTTGCCCTGGCCATCACCCTGGTGCTGGTACCGGTGCTGCCGCCTGTGCCGCCGGTAGCGGCCCTGAGCCTGCAGGCGCTGCTGCGGGTCCTTCAGGAGGTTCTGGTCGGCGTCCTGCTGGGTTTTTCCCTGCAGCTGTTTTTCCAGCTGTTCATTATTGCTGGCCAGCTGCTGGCCACCCAGATGGGCCTGGGGTTTGCTTCGATGATGGATCCGGTCAACGGGGTCTCTGTCCCGGTGCTGGGCCAGCTGTTCAACGTGCTGGTCATTCTGCTGTTTCTGGCCATGAATGGCCATCTGGTGGTGCTGGATACCCTGGCGGAGAGTTTTATCAGCCTGCCAGTGGGCGAAGCCCTGCCGGCCCGGCATTACTGGGAGGTGGCCGGGCGGCTGGGCTGGGTGCTGGGCGCCGGGCTGCTGGTGGTCCTGCCGGCCATTACGGCCCTGCTGGTGATCAACCTGGCCTTTGGCCTGATGACCCGGGCAGCGCCCCAGCTGAACATTTTCAGCATTGGTTTTCCGGTGACCCTGGTGCTGGGGCTGGGGATTGTCTGGATCAGCCTGGCGGACTTTTTTGCCGGATATGAGCACTTTGCTTCTGTGGCCCTGCAGTGGCTGCGCGAGCTGATCCGGGCCAGTTAGGGAGGACGGGCGGATGGCCGAGAACGAGAACGGGGCAGACCGGAGTGAGGAACCCACCGAGAAACGGCAGCGGGAGGCCCGGGAAAAGGGCCAGCTGGCCCGTTCCCGGGAGCTGGGCATGGTCATTACCACGCTGGGGGGGATTGGTGGACTGCTGGTTACCGGCGGCCAGATTGGCCAGAGTCTGCTGGCCATCATGCAGGGCAGCTTTGATCTGTCCCGGGAAACCCTGCTGGCTCCGGAAAGCATGAGCCAGCTGCTGGTCAGTAATGGCCTGCTGATTCTCAAGGCACTGCTGCCCTTCCTGCTGGCCCTGTCGCTGGCATCGGTGGTCGGTGCCATCGCGGTGGGGGGCTGGCTGTTTTCCACTGAGGCGCTGTTGCCCAATTTTTCCAGGATGAACCCGCTGTCCGGGTTACAGCGGATGTTTTCCGGGCGCTCGCTGGTGGAGCTGGCCAAGGCTCTGGCCAAGTTTCTGGTGGTGCTGCTGGTGGCACTGGCGGTGCTGTCCTCCTATGAGGAGGAGCTGATGTCGATTGCCAAGCAGCCGGTGGAGACTGCCATCCTGCACAGCATGGAAATTGTCGGCTGGAGTTCGCTGTGGATGGCCTGCGGGCTGATCCTGATTGCTGCCGTGGATGTGCCGTACCAGCTCTGGGATAACCGGCAGAAGCTGATGATGACCAAACAGGAGGTCAAGGACGAGTTCCGGGACTCTGAGGGCAAGCCGGAGGTCAAGTCGAAAATCCGCCAGCTGCAGCGTGAGCTGGTCCAGCGGCGGATGATGCAGGCCGTTCCGGAGGCCGATGTGGTGATTACCAACCCGACCCACTTTGCCGTGGCACTGAAGTATGACAGCAGCAAGGCCGTTGCTCCGCTGCTGGTGGCCAAGGGGGCTGACTTCATTGCCCTGAAAATCCGGGAGATTGCCCAGGAAAACAAGGTCATGGTGCTGGAGTCACCGGCCCTGGCCCGGGCGGTCTACTTTTCCACGGAGCTGGACCGGGAGATTCCCGGGGGCCTTTATCTGGCTGTGGCCCAGGTACTGGCTTATGTCTATCAGCTGCGCCAGTACCAGGCCGGCAAGGGTCGCCGTCCGGCGCCACTGAAAGAGCTGCCCATCCCGCCCGATCTGCGGCGGGGCAGTTAGTTCCGGATCAGGCCATCCGTTCACCGCTATGTTCCGGCAATCAGGGGCCATCCGGGGTTTTCAGGCGCGGGGCCCGTTCGGGCTTCCAGTGCCAGATTGCCCGGCCCGGGGCTGGCCGGAAAAGCTGGTTCTGTTATTGCATGGCTCCGGCGGAAACTTTTCCCGTCAAAAGTTTGATACTGATCTGGGGGACCTGTGGACCGTTCGCAACTGATCACCGTGCGCAACAACCTGGCCGGGCTGGGGCGTGGCAATCTGGGTGTGCCGCTGCTGGTGCTGGTCATGCTGGGCATGATGACCCTGCCGCTGCCGCCCTTTCTGCTGGACGTGTTCTTTACCTTCAATATCGCCCTGTCCATCGTGGTGCTGCTAGTCAGTGTCTATGCCTTGCGACCGCTGGACTTTGCGGTTTTCCCAACCATCCTGCTGGTGGCAACCCTGTTGCGGCTGGCACTGAACGTGGCCTCGACCCGGGTGGTGCTGCTGCATGGCCAGGAGGGGCATGCAGCGGCCGGCAAGGTGATCCAGGCATTTGGCGAGGTGGTGATTGGCGGTAACTACGTGGTCGGTGCAGTCGTGTTCTCGATCCTGATGATCATCAATTTTGTGGTGGTCACCAAAGGGGCCGGCCGGATTTCCGAGGTCAGTGCCCGTTTTACCCTGGATGCCATGCCAGGCAAGCAGATGGCGATTGATGCGGATCTGAATGCCGGGCTGATTGACCAGGCTGAAGCCAGGAAGCGCCGCTCCGAAGTGACTGCCGAAGCTGACTTCTATGGCTCGATGGATGGCGCCAGCAAATTTGTCCGGGGGGATGCAATCGCCGGGCTGCTGATCCTGTTTATCAATCTGCTGGGCGGGATGGCCATCGGAGTTGCCCAGCATCATATGCCGCTGGCGGATGCCGGCCGGGTTTATGCCCTGCTGACCATGGGTGATGGCCTGGTAGCCCAGATTCCCTCGCTGCTGCTGTCCACGGCGGCGGCCATTCTGGTGACCCGGGTGACCAGCTCCGAGGATATGGGGCATCTGGTCAACCGGCAGATGTTTGATTCGCCCAAGGCGCTTGGGGTTTCGGCACTGATCCTGATTGCCATGGGTGTGGTGCCGGGCATGCCGCATATCCCCTTTGTCGGGCTGGGTGGCCTGGCAGCGGCGGGTGCCTGGTGGATCTGGCAGCGCAAGCAGCAGAGCCAGGCCCGGGCCGAGGAGGAGAAAAAGCATCAGGAAAGCCTGCCCGCTCCTCATGCGGCCGATACCCGGGAGCTGGACTGGAACGATGTGACGCCGGTGGATATGGTCGGGCTGGAGGTGGGATACCGGCTGATTCCGCTGGTGGACCGCAATCAGGGCGGCCAGCTGCTGGCCCGGATTCGTGGTGTACGCAAGAAACTGTCCCAGGATCTGGGCTTTCTGATGCCCGCCGTGCATATCCGCGATAACCTGGACCTGTTGCCCAATGCCTATCGGCTGACCCTGATGGGCGTCAGTCTGGCCGAGGCGGAGATTTATCCGGACCGGGAGATGGCCATCAATTCCGGGCAGGTGTTTGGCCAGCTGAAAGGGATTGCCGGCAAGGACCCGGCCTTTGGCTTGGATGCGGTCTGGATTGAGCCTGGCCAGAAGGATCATGCCCAGTCGCTGGGTTATACCGTGGTGGATGCCAGCACGGTGGTGGCTACCCACCTGAACCAGATCCTGTCCCGGCATGCCCATGAACTGATTGGCCATGAGGAGGTCCAGCAGCTGATGCAGCTGCTGGCCAAGTCATCACCCAAGCTGGCCGAGGAGCTGGTGCCGGGCTGCGTATCCCTGTCCACCCTGCTCAAGGTGCTGCAGGCCCTGCTGCAGGAGCAGGTGCCGGTCCGGGATATCCGCACTATTGCCGAGGCGATTGCCAGTGCCCCGAAAACCCAGGATCCGGCCGTGCTGGTGGGCGTGGTCCGGATGGCGTTGTCCAGGGCTATTGTGCAGAGCATTGTGGGCATGGAGCAGGAGATTCCGGTGATTACCCTGGAGCCCAGGCTGGAGCAGATCCTGCTGGGCAGTCTGCAGAAAGCCGGGCAGGGCGAAGATGGCATGCTGCTTGAGCCCGGGATGGCCGAAAAATTGCAAAGCTCCCTGGCAGAGGCGGCACAGCGTCAAGAAATGCTCGGCAAGCCAGCAGTCCTGCTGGTGGCCGGGCCGATCCGGATGATGATGTCGCGGTTTGCCAGAGCCGTGGTGCCCGGTATCCAGGTGCTGGCCTATCAGGAAATACCGGATAACCGGCAGGTGACCATCGTCGCGACGGTGGGACAGAAGTAATCAAGGGGTACGGCCATGCAGGTCAAACGTTTCTTTGCCGCTGATATGCGTCAGGCCATGAAGCTGGTCCGGGATGAGCTGGGTGCGGAGGCCGCGATTATTGGCAACCGCCGGGTGGCGGGTGGCATCGAGCTGACCGCTGCCCTGGACTATCCTGTCCCCCCGGCCACGGCGGTCCGGCCCAACGCTGCTCTGGAAGCCGAGCTGCGCAAAACCCAGTCCATCATTGCCCAGGCCCGCTCAAAACTGGCCCTTCCCGAAGGGCTGACGGCGACAGATGACGCCCGGCTGACCGGCGATAAATTGACGGATCTGCTGGGCGGGGCGGGTCGGCGGGAGCCGCAGCTGGCTGATGTCGCAGCCGCACGCCATGAAGTGCCGGCTGCCCGGGCTGCCGTGCCAGCTCCATTGGTGGCGGCGCCGGTGGATACCCAGGTGCTGGACCGGATGCGTCTTGAGCTGCATGGCCTGCCGGAGCTGCCGGAAATCCAGCTGGGCTCCATGGCCTGGCGTCCCCTGCAGCAGCGTCAGCCCCAGCAGGCCAACTAGCTCAAGACGCATCCGGTCCAGCACCTGGGTATCCACCGGCGCCGCCACCAATGGAGCCGGCACGGCAGCCCGCGCAGCCGCCACTTCACGACGTGCGGCTGCGACATCAGCCAGCTGCGGCCACCGCCGACCCGCCCCGCCCAGCAGAGCCGCCAATTTCTGCCCGGTCAGCCGG
>DIDB01000044.1 GCA_002417905.1 Pseudomonadaceae bacterium UBA5811 | reverse complement strand
GACACAGGTCATGCGGTCCGGCGACTACCTGTTTCTGCCGGCGGGCACGCCACACCGGGTCGAACAGGTCAGCGAGCCCGCACTGTGGCTGGCCATCCACCTGCACCCGGAGCCCGGCTGAACATGGAGCTGCTGTTTCTGGGCACCTCGGCCGGTACCCCAACCCGCCAGCGCAACCTGAGTGCACTGGCCCTGCAGGAGGGCCGGGACTGGTGGCTGGTTGACTGTGGCGAAGCCACCCAGCACCAGCTGCTGCGCACGCCACTCTCCCTGCAGCATCTGCAGGCCCTGTTTATCACTCATGTGCATGGCGACCACTGCTATGGCCTGCCCGGCCTGCTGGCCAGCGCCGGAATGCAGGGTCGCCAGCACCCGCTGCCCATCATTGCTCCGGAGCCCATCCGCCACTGGCTACAGGCCAGCCTGGCCCTGACCGGTCTGCAACTGCCCTTTGAACTGCATTTTCAGGCGGTTGAAGCGCTGGCCCCCTGGCAGGATCTGTACTGGCAGGTTCAGCCGGTGGCACTGTCCCACCGGGTGCCCTCCTTCGCCTACAGCTTTACCGAACGCTTCCCCAACGTACGGCTGGACCTGGCACGGCTGCAGCGGGACGGTATTCCGCGGGGTCCGCTGTGGGGCCAGCTGTATCGGGGACTGGATCCGGAATACGCCGGCCGGCGGCTGCACAGCTTGGATTATCGCCATCCGGCCCGGCGGATTGTGGTGGCCGGGGACAATGACCAGCCCGGGCTGCTGGCTGACATCTGCCAGCAGGCCCGGGTGCTGGTCCATGAAGCCACCTATACCGAGGCCGTAGCGGCCCGGACCGGTAGCCGGGGCCACAGTACAGCAGCAACCGTGGCCCGTTTTGCGGAGGCCATCCGGCTGCCAGCCCTGCTGCTGACCCATTTCAGCCCGCGCTACCGGCATCCTCCAGCCCGCTACTGCCTGGAGGATCTGCGCCTGGAGGCCATCCGGCATTACTAGGGCACGCTGTTTCTGGCCGAAGATTTTGCCCGCTTCCAGCTGGGGCGGGATGGCCAGCTGGTCCAGCTCAGTACAGATGGTCATGCCGGACATGCTGGCGGGAATAGCTGAAATAAAACACCAGCCCCAGCAACAGCCAGATCACAAAGGCCAGCCAGGTAATAGCATCCAGACTGAACATCAGCACCAGACAGATCAGCATGGACAGCGGTCCCAGCAGCCCGGGTGCCGGCATCCGGAAGGCCCTGGGCAGCTCCGGCCGGGTGCGGCGCAGCCAGGGCACCGACAGGGAAATGATGGTAAAGGCCAGCAGTGTGCCCATATTGATCAGCTCGGCCAGCGCACTGAGCGGAATGGTGGCAGCAATCAGCGCCGAACTGCTGCCCAGCAGCCAGGTGGAAACCACGGGCACCTGGCGCCGGTTGACCCGGGACAGCCAGGGGGGCAGCAGACCATCCCGGGACATGGCAAACACCACCCGGGTCAGGCCGTAGCCCATCACCAGGATCACAGTCATCATCCCGGCCACCGCCGCCAGGCTGACCAGCCCGGTCATCCAGCGGATACCAGCCCGCTGGAACACCAGGGCAATCGGGTCCTCGACGCCCCGGAAATCGGCAAAGGGCACAATGCCAGTGGCCACCGTAGCCACCAGGGCATACAGCAGGGCACAGATCAGCAGCGAACCCAGCAGGCCAACCGGCAGATCCCGCTGCGGGCAGCGCACCTCCTCAGCCGCTGAAGACACCGCATCAAAGCCCAGAAAAGCAAAAAACACCAGGGCCGCCGCGCCAAGAACCCCAGAAAAGCCATGGGGTGCATAAGGCTGGTAGTTTTCTGGCTGCACGTACCAGACCCCAACTGCAATCACCAGAATCACCACCACCAGCTTGATCAGCACCAGCAGATTATTGATCCGCCGGGACTCATGGATACCCAGTGCCAGAATGGCCGTAATCCCCAGCATCACCAGAAAGGCGGGCAGATTGAACAGCGTTACCTCACCTGCGGCATTGACACCGGGCGCAGCCGTCAGGGCCACCGGCAGATGCAGGCCGAAACCGGCCAGCAGCGACTGGAAATAACCGGACCAGCCGACCGAAACGGCGGCAGTGGCCAGCCCGTACTCGGCAATCAGGCTCCAGCCGACAATCCAGGCCACCAGCTCTCCCAGCGTGGCATAGCTGTAGGTATACGCTGAGCCCGCAACCGGAATCATCGACGCAAACTCGGCATAACACAGTGCGGCCAGTCCGCAGGCACTGGCAGCCAGCAGGAAGGACAGCGCCAGCGCCGGACCGGCCTCTACGGCACCGACCCCGGTCAGCACAAAAATGCCAGTACCAATCATCGCCCCCAGCCCCAGCATGACCAGATCGGCAGCGCCCAGTACTTTCTTCAAAACCGGAGGCGTTGCCCGGGTACCCGTCATGGACTCAATTTTCTTTTTTCTCAGCAGGCTCATGGTCAGACTCCAGCAACTACCCATTCCAGTATCAAGCAATAGTCAGACCAGCCAGTCTCTCCCGATTGAGAAGCGGTCGCGTGACAGCCCGGGCCGGGATTTGTCATGATCCGGCCTCCAATCCGTCCTATCCGTTATCCGGAGCAAGGTCACATGCCCAACCCTTCACCGGCCTCCGCCCACCATCCCCTGCAGGTTCCGGCCGGTCTGCTGATCTGGTGCCTGTGGTTCGCCGTGTTCTATGGCAGCCTGTCATTTGCCTGCATGATCAGCCCGCCCGGTCCTGGCCCCTTTACCTGGCTGAATGGCGGGCTGGCGCTGTTTACCCTGACCACCTTCGCCCTGCTGGCCTGGCGGGCCTGGCGGGCCTGGCAGCTGACCCGGGCACCCGGCCAGCTGAGCGAACACCAGCAGGCCCTGGTCTGCCTGAGCGGCTATGTGTACACCATCACCGCCGCCACAACCCTGCTGATGGGGGGGCTGTTGCTGTCACAGTCGCTATGCCTGTAGCTACTCCTCAAACAGGTACCAGCGCAGGGCCAGCTCCAGCTCCGCATGGCTGCCAGCGGTCCGGCTGAATGCCCGGCGGGCTGACAGGCGCAAGCCCAGATTCCGCCCCAGCTCCACCTGCTGGGCCAGTGAGACCTTGTGCCGCAGCCCGCCATCGGCAAAGTAGTTACCTTCAAATTCCAGCAGGGCACTGCCGGCCGCATTACGCCATAGCAGCCCGCTATCCAGCCCGATCCCCGGGCTGATCCAGGGCGACTGGACCCGGCTGTGCTCAAGACGGCCTGTCAGCAGGGTAAAAGCCAGCAACCCGGGCTGCCATTGCCAGGTCAGGCCGGCACCACCGCCCAGATAACTGGCCAGCACTTCCTGGCGGGCCCGGTGCCCGTCTACCTGCTGCAGCCCGGCGGCCACCTGCCAGGACAGGGGCCGAACCAGGTCCGTCCGGGGAGCCAGCGAGCGGATATCCACCATATCCAGCTGCTGCAGCTGCCAGCGGTTACTGACCAGATACTGGCGCACCTTCAGGGCGGCCATTTCGATCTGGGCGCCCAGCGGAAACCCCTGATGGTTATCCAGCAGATCATGATACGCCAGCCGCAGACCATAACTGGCATAAGCACGACCCGCCCGCTGACCCAGCCCGGCCTCCAGCATCCGGGAAAAATGCCCGGACTCGGGCTGGCCAGGCCGCTGTACGGTCAACGGCTCCGGAGGCTGCTGCTGGATACCCCGCAGCAGCTGATAGCTGCGCCGGGCGGACAGCAGGTCCCGGTCCTGGCTG
>DIDB01000098.1 GCA_002417905.1 Pseudomonadaceae bacterium UBA5811 | reverse complement strand
GGGCTGGCCGGCGTCGGTGATCTGATCGTGACCTGCTCATCGCCCAAAAGCCGCAACTACCAGGTGGGCTGGGCACTGGGTGAGGGGCTCAGCCTGGAGGCGGCTGTCGAGCGGCTGGGCGAGGTGGCCGAGGGGGTCAATACGCTGCGGGTGCTCAAGGCCAAAGCCGGAGAGCTGGGCATTTACATGCCGCTGGTGGCCGGATTGCACGCGGTCCTGTTCGAGAACCATACTCTGGACCAGGTCATTGAAATGCTGATGGTCAGTGAACCCAAGACGGATGTGGATTTTATTTCTTCGGCCGGTTTCTGAACGGCCGGTTTTCCATGGAGTGTGCCATGAATCATTATGACCAGTCAGTGGACTGGGAAACCCTGATCCTGCGGATTGTCTGGATGCTGGTCTTTTTTCTGGCCTGGCAGGTGGCTGAAGTGGTGCTGCTGGGTATCGTTGTGGTCCAGCTGGTGCTCCGGCTGGCCCGGGGAGCCGCCAGTCCGGAGCTGATGGCGCTGGGTGACAGCGTCAGCCAGTACATGGCCCAGACCGGCCGGTTCTGGACGTTCAATACCGAGCAGAAGCCCTGGCCGCTATCGGACTGGCCACAACCCCGGCCGGCAGATGTTGAGCCTGCTTCCAGAAAACCGGTCTGAGCCGGGGAATAACATGACGCTCTGGTTATTGCGCCACGGTGAGGCAGAACCCCGTGTTACCACTGATGCGGTTCGGGAGCTGACCCCCCGGGGCTGTCAGGAAATCCGCGCCACGAGCAGGCAGCTTGGCGGGCAGCCACTGGAGCGGATGCTGGTCAGTCCGCTGGTTCGCGCCCAGCAATCGGCACAGCTGGTCCGTGAAGTGCTGGGTTATGCCGGGCCATGGCAGACCGTTGACTGGATTGTGCCGGAAGCCCCGGCCCGCCAGGCACTGGCCCGGCTGGATGCCTTTGAGGGTGAACATCTGCTGCTGGTTACCCATCAGGACTTTGTCGGCGAGCTGGCCGGGCTGCTGACCGGCGAGGCGCCGCTGGTCATGCCCACCGGCAGCTTGGTCCGGCTGGAAGGCGAGGTCATGGCCGCTGGGCTGATGCAGCGGATGGCCCTGTATCTGCCCTGAGGGCTGCGGGTCCGGCGGTGCCCATCCCTGACGCGCCGGAAAAGCAGACTGGCCTCCCGGGCCGTCGGCAGCGTCTGGCGTAACCGCTATAGTCTGGCGGCTCCATTTCTTTTCTGTCCGTGGGTGGACCTTGCAGATGCTCAGTAGTGACCGGTTGCTGATCCAGATTCTCCTGTTGGGCCTGCTGGGCGCCTGCCTGTGGGTGCTGGCACCCTTTGCCTCGGTGCTGTTCTGGGCCGCTGTGCTGGCTTTTGCCAGCTGGCCCCTGATGCGTCATCTGACCCGCTGGCTGGATGGCCGGGAGTCCCTGGCGGCGGGCATCCTGACGGTGGGCTGGATGGTGCTGGTGGCTGTGCCGCTGGTTCTGCTGGGCTTTGATCTGGCTGATTATATCCGGGCCCTCAATACCCTGATCCGTGACTACCAGGTGGCGGGTCTGCCGGATCTGCCCGGCTGGCTGGTCGAGCTGCCTTTGGTTGGCCCCTGGCTGGCTGAAGCCTGGCAGACGCTGGACAAGGAAGGTACGGCGTTTTTTGTCCGGGTGCGGCCCTATCTGGGCGAGATGGGCAACTGGCTGCTGGTGCACAGTGCCCGGGCTGGCGCCGGGCTGCTGGAGCTGAGCCTGAGTCTGGTGCTGGTGTTCTTTTTCTATCGTGATGGCCCCAGGCTGGCCGGTTTTGTCCGCGGGATCCTGCAGCGGCTGATCGGTCCGCAGGCGGCCGGGCACTATCTGGCCCTGATTGCCGGCACCATCCAGCGGGTGGTGAATGGTGTGATTGGTACTGCAGCGGCCCAGGGGCTGCTGGCGCTGATCGGGCTGCTGATTGCCGGGGTACCCGGAGCGCTGATGCTGGGCATGCTGACCTTTGGCCTCAGCCTGATTCCGGCCGGGCCGCCGCTGGTGTGGATTCCGGCCGCGGCCTGGCTGGCCTGGCAGGAGGATTATGGTTACGCCATCTTTCTGGGGATCTGGGGCACCTTTGTGATCAGCGGCGTGGACAATTTCCTCAAGCCTTATCTGATCAGCCGGGGTGGAAACCTGCCGGTGGTCGTGGTGCTGCTGGGAGTATTTGGCGGCATTCTGGCTTTTGGTTTTATGGGACTGTTCCTGGGGCCAACCCTGCTGGCAGTGGCTTACAGTCTGCTGAATGACTGGGTGCAGGACGGTGGCCCCCGGTTACGGGGTACGCCGGCCAGCCGGGATCAGGCCGGCCGGCCATGAGTTTCCTCGTAATGCTCGAGGGTGTTGCGGGTAATCTGCCGGCCCAGTTCAATCAGGGCGCTGGCCTTGTAAAACTCGAAAAAGCGGCAGGCCCGGCGCGGGATGCTGATCAGGATGTCCGGGGGATAGCCGGCAATCTTGTATTGGGTCAGGGAGTCCTGCATGACCTCGAAACTCTGGTTGACCAGCTCCAGCATGGAGGCCGGACCGGTAAAATCGATAACCCGGGCGCCCTCTGCTGAGCGGGGAAGTCCTTGGCTGTCCGGCGCTTCGTTCCGGGTTTCCAGGGCTTCCGCCAGTCCGGTATTTTTGCTGGCATGCCGCCAGAAGGGGAGGTGATTGCCAATGCCCTCCAGAAGCTGCCGGAAATGCGGGGCGGATGAGGATGGCATGGTATTCAGGGCCTCGTGGCCTGGAAGCGCGTAGGCAGTGCCGGTGGCGCAGAGGTTGACGGCGATGATGAGGTCGCAGTGGCTGGATACCACCGGGATGATGGGTAGCGGGTTTAGCAGGCCGCCATCTACCAGTACCCGCCGGCCAAGGATGACGGGCGTGAACAGGCTGGGAATGGCGGCCGAGGCCCGCATGGCCTGATGCAGGCAGCCCTCCTGGAACCAGACCTCCTGATGGTTGGTCAGGTCAGTGGCCACGGCGGTGAATGCGACCGGCAGGTTCTCGATATGGATATCACCCACGATGTCCCGGATCCGGCCAAAAATCTTTTCGCCACGGATGGCACCCAGATTGAAGCTGACGTCCAGCAGGCGCATGACATCCAGGTAATCCAGGCTTTCCACCCATTCCCGGTAAGGAGCAAGGCGGCCGGCCGCATGAATGCCACCAATTACGGCACCTACCGAGCAGCCGGCAATGCAGGCGATCTGGTATCCCCGGCTTTCCAGCTCTTCGATGACACCGATATGGGCATAGCCTCTGGCTCCGCCGGAGCCCAGCACCAGTGCAATTTTGCGGCTCATCCTGAAATCCCTGCGAGGTGTTTTTCTGGCATCCTGCCATGTAATCCGGACCGGACATACCGGACAGGCCGCATTTCTGGCTGCCGGGGCGGGTCTGTCCGGAGGTGCATGTGCTGGCGGGAGGCCTTGTGGAGCAGGAAGAACAGCGACTGGCTGAAGTAAAGGATGCCTTTGGGGTTATCCGGGTGATTGAGCGCGGGCCGTACCGTTTTCTGGAGTTTGGGGATGCGGTCGAGCAGAGTTGTGTCTTTATGCCCGACCCGGCCTGGCTGGAGTATGACTACACCCGGGCCATGCTGCTGGGTGCCCTCTGTCATCCGGCGCCCGAGTCGGCCCTGTTTCTGGGACTTGGGGCAGGCAGCCTGACCCAGGCCTGTTTGCGTTTTCTGCCGTTGCAGGATGTGGAGGTCATTGAGCTGCGCCCTGAGGTCTTGCGGCTGGCCCGCCAGCTGCTGGGTTTTGCGGATGATCCGCGCCTGACCCTGCAGGTCGGGGATGCCATGAGCCTGCTGCCACAGGCCGAGATGGCCGACCTGATCTTTGTGGACCTGTATACCGACACAGGGCCGGCCGCCGGCCATCTGGCCTGGGGGTTTCTGGAGCAGTGCCAGCAGCGGCTGCATCCCGGTGGCTGGCTGATCATCAATCAGTGGGGGACGGCCCGTGGAGCTCCGCTAGGCGCCGCCCTGCTGCGCGGGCTGTTTCATCGGCATTACTGGGAGTGCCCGGTTCAGGAGGGTAATGTGGTGCTGCTGGTCCCCGCCAGCCTGGAGCAGCAGCCGGACTTCCTGTCTGTCCGGGCACGGCTGCAGGCGCTGGCTCCGGCGCTGGGCTACTCGTTGCAGCCGCTGCTGGAGCAGGTCCGCCCGGCCAGTTGAGTCCGGAAAGAATCTGTTCCACAGAAAGCTGCCGGAGGGAGGCGCAATAATGCTAACAATTTGTTATAGTGCAACTTCTGTCGAACGACAGGTCGGATTCCGGAAAGATCTCCACCCCTCGCCATTGCTGACAGGGCAGATGTCCGTCACCGGACCCACGTTTCATATTCCCATTCACTCGCGGTTTCGCAAATTCTCTACGACCAGGCTGCCAGGGTGACCCCAAAAGGGTCTTTCACGGTCTATGCAGTTCTGGCTCATGGGTGTTTGCGGATGCATAGAGGCAGACCCATGACTCAGCCCACCGGCGGCTTTGCCGCTCTCGGTATTCATCCTTCCGTACTTGCAGCCATTACCATGGCCGGTTATGAAGAGCCTTCCCCCATTCAGGCCCAGGCCATTCCAGAAATTCTGGCCGGACATGACATGATTGGCCAGGCCCAGACCGGTACCGGCAAGACGGCCGCTTTTGCCCTGCCCATCCTGTCCCGGATTGATCCGGCCCGGCGTGAGCCGCAGGCGCTGGTTCTGGCCCCGACGCGGGAGCTGGCCCTGCAGGTGGCCACGGCTTTCGAAAATTATTCGACCCAGCTGCCCGGTGTCAGTGTAGTTGCTATTTATGGCGGGGCTCCCATGTCCCTGCAACTGCGCCAGCTGCGCCAGGGTGCCCAGATCATCGTGGCTACCCCGGGCCGGCTGGTCGATCACCTGGGCCGCAATGAAGCCCTGCTGTCTACTATCCGGCACCTGGTGCTGGACGAAGCAGACGAAATGCTCAAGCTGGGCTTTATGGAGGATCTGGAGGTCATCTTCCAGGCCATGCCGGAAACCCGGCAGAGCCTGCTGTTCTCGGCAACCCTGCCGCACTCCATCCGGGAAATAGCGGAAAAGCACCTGCGGGAGCCAAGGCATGTCAAGATTGCGGCCAAAACCCAGACAGTAGCCCGCATCGAACAGGCCCATCTGCTGATTCATGCGGACCAGAAGGTCCCGGCGGTGCTCCGGCTGCTGGAGGTTGAGGATTTCGATGCCCTGATCGCCTTTGTCCGTACCAAACAGGCGACCCTGGATCTGGCCAGCGCCCTGGAAGCCAAAGGTTATCGTGTTGCGGCCCTGAATGGTGATATTGCCCAGAACCAGCGGGAGCGGGTGATCGACTCCCTTAAAGATGGCCGGCTGGACATTGTGGTGGCCACCGATGTGGCCGCCCGGGGGATTGATGTGCCCCGCATTACCCATGTGCTGAATGTGGACATGCCCTATGACCCGGAGTCCTATGTACACCGGATCGGACGGACCGGCCGGGCCGGCCGGGAAGGGCGTGCCCTGCTGCTGGTGACGCCCCGGGAGCGGCGCATGCTGCAGGTCATTGAGCGGGTGACCGGCCAGAAAGTGGCTGAAGTCCGTCTGCCGGATTCCCGTCAGGTGCTCGATGCCCGGATCCGCAAGCTGACGACTGCCCTGAAGCCGCTGGCTGAGTGTGCTGCAGAGACGCATGGCGAGCTGTGCCAGCAGCTGATGGGCAGTCTGGACTGCTCGGCGGACCAGCTGGCCATGGCTCTGCTGGCCCGTCTGACCCAGGGGCAGGCCATGACCCTGGCCGAGCTGGAGCAGGAGCAGCCACTGGTACCGGATGCTTCGGCCAGAGAGCGGAGCCGTAGTGAAGGCCGTGAGCGCCGGGCACCCATGCCTGTACTGGAAGGACGGGTCCGTTGCCGTACCCCGCTGGGAACCCGGGATGGTATTGCCGCCCGTAACCTGCTGGGCGCCATCCTGAATGAGGGTGGGTTGGCCCGGGATGCTATTGGCCGGATCCAGGTTCGTGACAGTTTCAGTCTGGTTGAGCTGCCCGAGGATGGTCTGGACCGTTTGCTGGGCCGTCTGAAAGACACCCGGGTTGGTGGCAAGCAGCTGAAGCTGCGGCGTTACCGGGAAGGCTGAGTCCTGCCTGTGGTTAAATAAAAAGCCATCCCGGACGCTCTCCGGGATGGCTTTTTTGCTTTGCGGCAGGGGTTATCAGCCATGACGACGATGGGTCAGGGCGGCGATCCGCTCCTCCAGCGGCGGGTGGCTGAGAAACAGGCCAGCCAGCCGGTCCTTGCCTGCCGCATTGATACCGAAAGCCGTCAGGCTATCCGGCATCTGGACCGGAATGTCCTGTTCGGCCTGCAGGCGGCGCAGGGCACCGACCATGGCTCCGGTTCCGGCCAGCTGGGCACCGGCTTCGTCCGCCCGGAATTCGCGCTGGCGCGAGAACCACATCACAATCAGGCTGGCCAGCAGGCCCAGCAGCAGCTCAGCCACAAAAGTGGCTATATAGAAGGCC
>DIDB01000058.1 GCA_002417905.1 Pseudomonadaceae bacterium UBA5811 | reverse complement strand
GGCCGCCCGGGGTCGGCAAGACTACGCTGGCCCGGCTGCTGGCCGCGCGTTGTCAGGCCCGTTTCGAGGTGCTGTCTGCAGTGCAGGCTGGCGTGCGGGAGCTTCGCCAGGTGGTGGAGCAGGCCCGGGCAGCTACTGGTCAGCGGACCGTACTGTTTGTCGATGAAATTCACCGGTTCAGCAAGGCTCAGCAGGATGCCTTTCTGCCCCATGTGGAAGAGGGCACGCTGCTCCTGATTGGTGCGACCACGGAAAATCCGTCTTTTGAGCTGAATACGGCCCTGCTGTCCCGGCTGCGGGTCTATGTGCTGAAAGCCCTGGACAGGGATGCGTTACAGCAGCTGCTGCAGCGGGCACTGACGGATTGTGTCCGTGGGCTGGGCGCGCGGCGGCTGCAGCTGGCCAAAGAGGCCCGTCCACTGCTGCTGGACGCAGCCGACGGTGATGGCCGCCGCCTGCTGAACCTGCTGGAAAATGCAGCCGACCTGCTGCCTGAGGGGGGCGAGATTACCTCTCGGCTGCTGGGGGATCTGCTGGGTAGCCGGGCGCGCCGTTTTGACCGGGGCGGCGACGTCTTTCATGACCAGATCTCGGCCCTGCACAAGGCGGTGCGCGGCTCGAGTCCGGATGCAGCCCTGTACTGGCTGGCCCGGATGCTGGATGGGGGCTGCGATCCGCTCTATATCGCCCGCCGGGTAGTCCGGATGGCCAGTGAAGATATTGGCAATGCCGATCCAAGGGCGCTGCCGCTGTGTCTCAGTGCTTGGGAGGTGCAGGAGCGGCTGGGCCAGCCGGAGGGTGAGCTGGCGATTGCCCAGGCAGTGGTCTATCTGGCCTGTGCACCCAAAAGCAATGCGGTGTATCAGGCCTTCAAGGCCGCCCGCCAGGATGTGGCAGACAGCGGCTCACTGGAGGTGCCCCTGCACCTGCGCAATGCGCCAACCCGCCTGATGAAGGCTCTGGGCTGTGCCCGGGAATACCGTTATGCCAATGATGACCCGGAAGCCTATGCCGCCGGTGAAGACTATTTTCCGGAAGCCATGGCCCCCAGAACCTACTACCAGCCCGTAGCCCGGGGGCTGGAAGCCCGTATCCAGGAAAAGCTGCAGTATTGGCGCAGCCTGGACCGGGCCAGCCCGGAGCAGCGGAGGCGCCGCCCATGAGCCGTCTGCTGCTGGCAGCCCTGGCCGGCGGGCTGGCAGGAACCCTGATGCGCTACCTGACCGGCCTGTGGCTGGTGGCCCGCTATCCGCGCCATTTTTTTCTGGCCACGCTGGTGGTCAATCTGGCGGGCTGCCTGATCATTGGTTATCTGCACGGCTTTTTTGTCCTGCGCCCGGAGCTGCCGGGGGCCGGGCTGTGGCGGGCCGGGCTGATGCTGGGCTTTCTGGGGGCACTGACCACCTTTTCCAGCTTCTCGCTAGATACCCTGCGCCTGCTGGAAAACGGCCAGGTTCTGCTGGCCATGGGCTACCTGTTGCTGACCGTAACGGGTGGCCTGCTGGCCTGCTGGGCGGGACTGCTGCTGGCCCGCCTGTAACCGATTCAATCCGGATAAACTGCAGCCTGCGGTTTATCTGTTATCCAGACCTGTCTCTAGAACGGAATTTCCCCATGCTTGATCCGAAATTGGTACGTACCCAGCCCGAGCTTGTGGCCGCCCGGCTGGCCACCCGGGGCTATCAGCTGGATGTGGCCCGCATCGTGGCCTTGGAAGCGCAGCGCAAGACCGTACAGACCCTCACTGAGCAGCTGCAGGCCGAGCGCAATAGCCGTTCAAAGGGGATTGGCCAGGCCCGGCAGCGGGGTGAGGATATTGCACCACTGCTGGCGGCTGTCGAGCAGATGGGCTCTGATCTGGATGCGGCCCGCCGTGAGCTGGACGGGGTCCAGGCTGAGCTGGATGCGCTGCTGCTGGAGATTCCCAACCTGCCGGATGAATCCGGGCCGGTGGGCCGGGATGAGGCCGACAATCAGGAGATCCGTCGCTGGGGTACGCCCCGTCAGTTTGATTTCGGGATCCGTGACCATGTGGCACTGGGCGAGCAGCATGGCTGGCTGGACTTTGAAACGGCCGCTCGGCTGTCCGGGGCCCGCTTTGCCCTGATGCGTGGTCCGATTGCCCGCCTGCACCGGGCACTGGCCCAGTTCATGCTGGACCTGCATGTCGGCGAGCACGGGTACGAAGAGGCCTATACGCCCTATCTGGTCCAGGCCAGCACCCTGCAGGGCACGGGCCAGCTGCCCAAGTTTGCCGAGGATCTGTTCCGGATCCAGCGGGAGCGGGAAGCAGACCTGTACCTGATTCCCACGGCTGAGGTTTCGCTGACCAACATTGTGGCCGGGCAGATACTGGAGGCCCGTCAGCTGCCGCTGAAATTTGTCGCCCATACCCCCTGTTTCCGCAGTGAGGCCGGCGCATCCGGGCGGGATACCCGGGGTATGATCCGCCAGCACCAGTTCGACAAGGTGGAGATGGTGCAGATTGTCGGGCCAGACCAGTCCGCCGCCGCACTGGAAAGCCTGACCGCCCATGCCGAGCAGGTCCTGCAGCGGCTGGAACTGCCTTACCGGGTGCTGGCCCTGTGTACCGGTGATATGGGCTTCGGGGCCACCCGGACCTATGACCTGGAAGTCTGGGTGCCCAGCCAGGACAAGTACCGGGAAATTTCTTCCTGTTCCTGCTGCGGAGACTTCCAGGCCCGGCGCATGCAGGCGCGTTACCGCAACCCGGAAACCGGCAAGCCCGAACTGGTGCACACCCTGAATGGTTCCGGGCTGGCCGTGGGCCGCGCCCTGGTGGCCGTGCTGGAGAACTACCAGCAGGCCGATGGAGGAATTCAGGTGCCTGAGGTGCTCAAGCCTTATATGGGCGGGCTGGAGAGGATTGGCTGAGGGGCGGGCATGAACTATCTGCCGTTATTTCACAACCTGCACGGGCGCACGGCCGTCCTCATTGGCGGAGGCGACGTGGCCCTGCGCAAGGCCCGGCTGCTGGCGGATGCCGGTGCCGTGCTCCGGGTGGTGGCGCCCGCTATCACCGGCGAGCTGGCCGTGCTGGCCGGTGCTGCGGGTGAATGCCGGCAGCGGTCCTATCAGGCCGGGGACCTGGCCGGGGCCGCGCTGGTGGTGGCGGCCACCAACCAGCCGGAGCTGAACCGGCTGGTGTATGCCGAGGCCACCGCCCGGGGGCTGCCGGTCAATGTGGTGGATACGCCGGCCCTGTGCTCCGTGATCTTTCCGGCGATTGTAGACCGCTCACCACTGCTGATTGCTGTATCCAGCGGCGGGGATGCTCCGGTGCTGGCCCGGCTGGTGCGGGCCCGGCTGGAGGCCTGGATTCCGGCCGCCTATGGTCAGCTGGCCGGACTGGCCCGGCATTTCCGGGCCAGGGTCAAGGCCGCCCTGCCGGACTTCCGGCAGCGGCGGATTTTCTGGGAGGAGGTGTTTCAGGGCGAAATTGCCGAGCGGGTATTCTCGGGCCAGAACGGTGCGGCCCGGCAGCTGCTGGAGGCAAAGCTGTCTGGCCGGCCCGGACAGGCTGCAGCCGGTGGCGAGGTCTATCTGGTTGGCGCCGGGCCCGGGGATCCGGACCTGCTGACCTTCCGGGCCCTGCGGCTGATGCAGCAGGCTGACGTGGTGCTCTATGACCGGCTGGTGGCTCCGGCGATTCTGGCCCTGTGCCGGCGGGACGTGGACCGCCTTTATGTGGGCAAGCGCCGGGCCGAGCATGCCTTGCCCCAGGCACAGATCAACCAGCAGCTGGTGAGCCTGGCCCGTCAGGGCAAGCGGGTCCTGCGCCTGAAAGGGGGGGACCCGTTTATTTTTGGCCGGGGTGGCGAGGAAATCGAGAGTCTGGCGGCCGAGGGCATTCCTTTCCAGGTGGTGCCGGGGATTACGGCAGCCAGCGGCTGTGCCGCCTATGCCGGGATTCCATTGACCCATCGGGACTATGCCCAGTCCGTGCGCTTTATCACCGGCCATCTGAAAGACGGCAGCTGCGATCTGCCCTGGCAGGAGCTGAGCTCACCGGGGCAGACGCTGGTGTTTTACATGGGACTGGTGGGGTTACCACTGATTTGCCAGCAGCTGATGGCGCACGGCCGGACTGCGGAAACGCCCGCGGCACTGATCGAGCAGGGCACCACGCCCCGGCAGCGGGTCTTTGCCGGCACCCTGGCGGACCTGCCCGCCAGGGTCCAGCAGCATGAGGTGCATGCCCCGACGCTGCTGATTATCGGCGAGGTAGTCCGGCTGCGGGAGCAGCTGGCCTGGTTTGAAGGCCAGCCGGTAGCCTAGCCGTTGCGCTCACGCCACCATTGACGGGCCTGGGCCATGGCCTCGGCCATGGGCTGGCCAAGGCCCCGCAGGCCAAGGGCCATGGTGCCGATGATGGCCTGCTCGCCATAAGGATCTGCCTGCCGGCCCTGCCAGACGGCCAGCAGATGGGCCGGGTCAAGCCGTTCCGGCTTGACCTGGCGCTGTTCGCCAGAGGCGGGCCATTCTTCTTCCCAGAGTTGCCCGGCACTGGTGCCCAGCAGCAGGGCCGGGCTGTCCGGATTGACCTCAACCTCACCGCCTTCACCCTTGATGACAATGGCCTGGTCACCCAGCAGGGCGCTGGCCTGCTGGTGTACCGGCTGATAGCCTGGGTGGAAGATGCTCTGCAGGCTGCAGCGGGCTGCCAGCGGATTCAGGCCCCGGGCCAGTGAGTGAATGGGCGAACGCAGGCCCAGCAGTGGGCGGAGGCCAATCATCTCCTGCAAGGCTGGCATCCAGCGACCGAGGGACATAAACGCCAGCTGTTGCTGGTCCAGTGCCTGGCGGACGGCCTTCCAGTCCTGGCAGTCCGGAATGTCCAGTATGGACAGCAGCTGCTCTGTATAGAGCCGGCCGGCCGTATGGGGGCCGGCACCGTGCATAAAGATGCGGATACCGTTCTGTGCCAGGCATCTGGCGGCCAGCAGGTACCAGGGCAGATGGCGCTTCTTGCCGGCATAGCTGGGCCAGTCTAGGTCAACTGGCAGGGCCGGTGCCTGCAGGCGCTGGCGCACGGCCCGGGTAAAACCGGCCAGCTCCTCGGCGGTTTCTTCCTTGTGGCGCAGCAGCATCAGGAAAGCGCCCAGCTGGACAGGCTGGACCTGGCCCTCCAGCAGCAGCCCCATGGCCTGGCAGGCTTCCGCCTCGCTGAGATCACGGGCACCGCGCTGGCCCTTGCCCAGCATCCGGATAAAGGTGGCAAAGGGATGTTCTTCCGGGGTGAGTGTGGTCATAGGCAGTTTCTCGGTTTGGGCAGTCCGGCCAGTTTAGCGGCCAGTTTGGCCGGTGTGCCCCGGAACAGGTGATTGAGGTACAGGCTGTTGCCTTTCTCCGTGCCCAGTTGTTGTGCTGTGTATTTGACCAGCGGCCGGGTGGCTGGTGACAGCTGGAACTGCTGATAGAAGTCGCGCAGCAGTCCGATGATTGCCAAGTGTCCGGGCTGCAGTTCCAGACCTTCACGTTCGGCCAGTGCCCGGGCAACGGCTTCGTTCCAGTCGTCCAGATGCACCAGATAACCTTCCGGGTCCAGGGCAATGGGCCGGCCTCCGGCTGAAAGGGTGTTCATAGCCAGCTGTTGACCCTTGAGTACTGGCAGGTCAGGGCCACGAAGCCCGGATAGTCCAGCCGGATCAGTTCAGGATGACCATCTGGCTGCAGGTTACGGGCTGCCAGGTCTTCTTCCAGGGCGAACAACCGGACACCGGCCAGCTGCCGGGCAGGCTCACTGCCGGGCAGCAGGGCATAAACGGCATCGCCAGTCAGCAGCAGCGCATCGTCCTGATCCAGCAGGCGCAGGCAACTGGCCAGCTGGTCATTGCTGAACGGTGAGCGGGAAAGCAGGTGCAGGGTGGCCATCAGAGGGTTACCACATGGTCATGACTACGGATCAGGGCGGCCAGTTGTGCATCGGTCAGCAGGCTGACTGAAAGTCCCAGCTGGTTGGTGGCAATGCCACGCCGGGCCAGGTCGCTGGCGGATGCATACAGCTGCTCCACCCCGAACAGGGACAGCGCCTGCAGGCTGACCGTCAGGTCTTTCTGCTCCAGTTGCCCGGGTGCCTGGCCAGCCAGCAGCTGGAATACGCCATCATCCAGAAACAGTAGCCCCAGCGGCAGATCAAAGGCTCCGCCGGCCAGCACCATATCCAGGGCTTCCCGGGCTGACGGGCCAGACCAGGGCGACTGACGGGAAATAACCAGCATGGATCGGGCCATCTCAGTGACCTCCAAAGCAGATCAGCCGGTCGGCCTGCTGGGCGGCCTCATGCAGCTGGCCCAGTCCGGACAGGCCCCAGCCTTCCCGCAGCACGGCTGCTGTACCTGGCCGGCCATGGCGCTGTACTTCCTGACTGTCCAGTACGCCCCGGCGCAGGGCAGCAGCAATGCAAACCACGGCATCCAGCTGGTGCTCCTGGATAAAGGCCTGCCATTCAGCAGGCAGGTCAGATTCATCCTGGGGCGGAATCAGGTTGGTGGAGGCACTGTGAACGCCATCCTGATAGATAAAAATTCGCAGGATTTCATGGCCGGCTGCCAGAGCGGCCTGCGCAAAGCGCAGGGCCCGGCGTGTGGCGGGCTGGTGGGGTGACGAAAACAGGGCAATGGCAAACTTCATGGCAGGCGATACCCGGAAAACGGTTGACCATGATACGCGGAAACGACAGGGCCCGCATTGCGCGGGCCCTGTGCGGCTGCATGCAGCGGGATCAGTCGTCGCTGCTGAATACGCCCAGCAGCTGGAGCAGGCTGATAAAGAGGTTATAGATGGAAACATACAGGCTGATGGTCGCCATGATGTAGTTGGTTTCACCACCATGAATGATGGCGCTGGTCTGGTACAGGATGCTGACTGAAGCAAAAAGCACAAAGCCGGCGCTGATCGCCAGCTGCAGTCCGCTGATCTGGAAGAACAGGTTGACCAGCACGGCACCCATCAGCACCAGGCAGCCCGCGGTAATAAAGCCGCTGAGGAAGCTCATGTCCTTGCGGGTCGTCAGCACGTAGGCGGACAGGCCGAAGAATACCAGTGCTGTCATGCCCAGTGCCGAGACGATGATCTCGCTGCCATTGGCCAGTCCGAGATACAAATTCAGGATCGGGCCTAGCGTGTAACCCATAAAGCCGGTCAGGGCAAAGGTGGAAAGCAGTCCCCAGGCCGAGTTGCGCAGTTTTACGGTCAGGAAGAACAGGCCGTAAAAACCGATCAGCACTACGAAAATATTGGGATAGGCGACCCGGGCCTGCATGGCCATATAGGCCACCACGCTGCTGAATGCCAGCGTCATGGCCAGCAGGGCATAGGTATTGCGCAGTACCCGGCTGACGGCCAGTTGACCAGCCTGTCCGGTACTGCTGAGCGGGTATTCTTGTTCGTACATGGAGGGCTCCTCTTGTCTGTACGTTGGTGATCAGAACATTGGCTGATACCTTACCAGAAGCTTGTGAAAAATAATTTTCCTGGAGTTTGACAGTCTATGTCGATCCTGTATTATTGCGCCGCTTTCTAGGAAAGCCTCAAAGCTGGAAGGGTGGCCGAGTGGTTGAAGGCAGCGGTCTTGAAAACCGCCGATGGGCAACTATCCGTGAGTTCGAATCTCACCCCTTCCGCCACTTTTATGCTGGGCATAAATCCAGATACTGCTAATTCAATTAGCAGCTCCAATACAAAGCCTGAGATACTCTACCTAGAGTTTTCGTTTTGTTTTGTTCAATCAGAACAGGCTATCTTCTGCATCGCATGGGTCATCGGCTGGCTGCTACGATTTCGCCTATGCGCCGCCAAACGTTTCTTTCTGTGATGCAGTTGCCGGTATGGCCCGGCAGCGTTGCGTTCTGGCCAATGCCTTCAGTTTTGCTGGCAGGGTGATCCTTCCCGGATCGGCAGGGCTGCAAATTCAGCATCATCGCCCTTCTTCACCCGAAGGCTCATGGTCAGGCCAATAATCTGGAGCTGATGCGTTATCTGGGGCGGGAATTTAAAAACCGTTTTTTAACCATATCGGCCGGGCGATCTTTTGGGATACGCCTGTATTTGATCGTGGCAAGCAGAATGCCGGTTTGATGTTTTCAGCTGATCGGGTGATCGGGTTCTGCAGGGGTGCAGACTACCCGGTTCCGCCCGGTGCGCTTGGCAGTATAGAGGGCCTGGTCGGCCTGCATCAGGGTCTGTTCAGGGGAGGTGCTGCTTGAGGCATAGCTGGCCACGCCCAGGGAGATCGAGAGCGGGTGGCCCGGAATCAGTGGGCATGTTTCCACTTCGTGCCGCAGCTGTTCGGCCAGTGTGCAGGCATCGGTCAGACTGGTCTGGGGCAGCAGGATCAGGAACTCCTCGCCGCCGGTGCGACAGAGCGTGTCTTTGCCTTTGGCCTGCAGGCGCATGATCTGGGCAATATCCTGAAGAACTTGGTCGCCTCGGGTATGGCCATAGGCATCGTTAACCTGTTTGAAAAAGTCGATATCCAGAGCGATGGCGCTAAAGCCCTGGCCGGAGGCGGTGAGTGTGTTTAAAGCCAGCTCCAGTCCACGGCGATTGGACAGGCCGGTCAGGACATCCTGATTGGCATCAACTTTGAGCTGTTGAATTTGCACATGGATGGCCTGAATCCCCTGTAGCAGGGCTTGTTTCATCCGTTGAGCCTCGTAGTACCAGCCGGAAACGGCTTGGAGCTTTTGAATACAGGAGTTGCTGTCCAGATTCAGGCTGTTGTCGGCCAGTTGCCTCAGGGGTCTGGAAATGAAATGGGCCAGTCCCAATAGCAGTGGCAGCAAGACCACTATAAAAAGTGGTGCTGTATGGTCGATGACATGCTGCATCAGTGTGTCCAGCGAGGTCAGCGTGCATTTGGTCGGTCGTTGCACAACGATACCCCAACCCAGAGAGGGCAGCGCCACATAGCCGGCGAGCATATCGATGCCTCTGGTATTGATCAGGCGCTGGCTGCCACTTTTTCCCTGCATGAGTTGCTGGACCACGGGGTTCTGGGGCACAAATTCGCCAATACGCTGTGGTTCAGGATGGTAAATAAGCTGGCCCTGGGTGCTGACGACATACACATAGGCACCATTCTGGAAAGGCTGCTGGTCGATAAGGCGTTGCAGCGGGCTGTCATGCAGATAAATGGAGCCGCCCAGATACCCCAGGTAATGGCCCAGGGCATCCCGGATGGGACAGGACATCTGGACAATCAGGTTGCCGGCATTAGACATATAGGGCGGGGTAATCAGTGGCTGCTGCCGGGTCAGCGCGGCGGTATTGCCCGGGCTGTCCAGCCGCTGGCTTTCCAGATATTGCAGGTGCCCGGGCCAGATGCTGATCACATGGCCTGTCGCATCAACACGAAATACCGAGTTAAAATAGTAGTTTTGCTGCTGTAATTGCCGGGTGGCTTCCCGCACCGGCAGAGGATCTTTTGCGGCACCATCCATCCGGCTGGCCATATAGTCCAGCGCGTGCTGGGCATCCTGTAAATAGTGTTCCAGCGTTTTGGCCAGCCGGGAAGCATACAGCTGGTTATCTTCCAGTGTGCCGTTGATCAGGGCCTCACGCTGTACATGGTAGGCGGTGCTTAATGTGGTGAGCACAATCAGCAGGCTGCTGCCCAGAACAAGCAGAAAAATCAGGTTGCGCAGGTTCATCCGTAGTCGGAGTGCCGGGAAGCCGGGCATAAAAAGTCGTCACCCTGAAAAGCCGCTGAGAGCCTGCCAGTGTACTGGGGTTTGCCCTGAAAAATCTGGCTTCGCATCGAATGGTGGCCGGCAAAGCCCGCCAGCTGGAGCATCGGCTCCGGCGGATTTCTTATCTCTGGAACCCTGCAATGCCCCACATTACCTGTACTGCTGGAGCTGTCCGGACACAGCTCAGGATGGGCAGTACCACACTGTGCCTGTCTGATGGGAGGGTGGTCAGTCTGGCGCACTGGCAGAAGATGGCTGGCCAGCCTCCTGAGCGGTGAGGGCTGGATTCCGCCGGGGCTGCACGGACTGGAGTACAGCAGCCCGCTGGCTCTGCAGGGTTCAGTGCTGTTCACTTGGTCAGGCATGGTTACGCTGTCCAGCACCCGGGGGCTGATATCGCCCCCGGGGCTGGTGGGCGAGCAGTGGCAGGTTATCAGCTGCAGCTTTGTGGCCAGCACCGAAAGCAGCCTGCTCCGGGTGATGGTTGAAGCGCTATCCGGGGCAGCCTTACCGGATGTGCTGGATGCCGGAACACATCGTGCTGGCCAAGGGATTCCCTGAGCATGGCAGGGGGCAACACGGTCATTGACCAGCGCTGTGCCGGGCAGATCAGTACTGAACCGCCCTTGGGCACACGGCGTAATCCGGATGCCTATGGTGTTTCCCCGGTGCCACCATTCCGGCAGGTGGCATCACCGCTGGTGACCAGCAGGGCCGGGTAGTAGCAGCGATACAGGATTTTTTCCCGTTTGGCATAAAAATGAACGCTGGCAAAGCCGCCAACCCGGTTCTGGATGGTGATGCTGTCCGGGGTAGTGCCAATGCTGCGGGCCGCTTTTTCCTGCAGGGTGGATTCAGGGCGCAGGGTGTTGTCCAGGACGCCGCAGCCAGTGAGTGCGGCCAGCAGGGCCGCGCCGATCAATGCTTTCACCATGACTGTTGTGCTGCCGGTAACGGATGGAGGAAGAGACTGGCGCCTGGCGCCGGTTTGCAGCTGGCAAGGATAGCATTGCCAGGGTCCCTGGTATCGTCTGGCCAGGCCGTTATAATCAGCCGTTTTGACAATCAGCCATTGCCGACCCGGGCCGGCCGGCAATGTTTTCTGGAGATCAGCCATGCCTTCATTTGATGTGGTGTCCGAACTGGACCGGCACGAAGTAACCAATGCGGTGGACAATGCCATCAAGGAGCTGGATCGTCGTTATGATCTGCGTGGCAAGGGCAGTTTTGAGCTGAAGGAGTTGACGGTAACCCTGACTGCCGAGGCCGAGTTTATGCTGGAACAGATGCTGGATATCCTGCGCAACTGTCTGGTGAAGCGCAAGGTGGATATCCAGTGTCTGGAGTACAAGGCGTTTTATGCGTCTGGCAAGGTGGTCAAGCAGGAAGCAGTCCTGCGTGAGGGTATCGACAAGGAGCTGGCCAAAAAAATTGTAGCTTTTGTCAAAAATACCAGGCTGAAGGTTCAGGCTGCGATTCAGGGCGAGCAGGTACGGATTACCGGGAAGAAGCGTGATGATCTGCAGGAGGCCATTGCGGCCCTGCGCGGCGAGGATTTTGGTCTGCCGCTGCAGTTCAACAATTTCCGGGACTGAGCGGTTTACTGGGGTCTGAGCGTCATGCCGGACTGTTCGGTTCCGGTGACACAGCCGTTCTGGTCAAAGCGGATGCTGATCCGGGTCCGGCGGTTGTACCAGTAAGTATTGACGCCTGCACCCCGGGCATTGACTCCGCCAATGGGCCGGCCATACAGGCTTTCGATGTCGGCCCGGCTCATGCCGGGAACAATCTCTCCACGTACTTTTGCGGTGCGTAGTGCCTGCTCTGACAGCCCGGTTTCACAGGCCGGACTCCCCCCGGTTCCCCCTGGGGCGATTACGGGCGGGGTGGTGCTGGCGCCGGGCCCTGCGGTAACCGGGCTGGCCATCCGGGTGTATTCGCCGGGTGCACTGATGGTCGGGTTGGCTGCCGGAATGGTTTCACTCTGGCGGGTACTGTCCGGACACTGTTGCCGGGTGTAAGTCACCTGTCCATGCGCATCCACGCATTTGGTCACGCTGGTGGCTCCTGTGGGCCGCGTCAGGCTGGCCAGCAGGATTGTTGCC
>DIDB01000073.1 GCA_002417905.1 Pseudomonadaceae bacterium UBA5811 | reverse complement strand
GCCAGCAGCTGCTGGTCAGAACGGTCCCAGGCCTGGACCAGCAGCCGCTCTCCCTTGCGAAAGCGGCTGACCACTGCCGGCAACTGCACATCCGGCAGGGTAAAGGCAATGGTGATCGGCTGGGTCTGGGTAATCACCACCAGGGTGGTGGTGTCATTGGCGGTCACGATATTGCCCAGATCCAGCTGGCGCAGCCCGAGGCGGCCACCAACCGGCGCCTTGATCTGCGTATAGTCCAGATTGAGCTTTGCATCCTCGACCGCGGCCTCGTTGGCAGCAATCAGCCCCCGGTACTGGTTGACGTCGGCCCGCTGGGTATCCAGGGTCTGCCGGGCCACGCTGTCCTCGGCATACAGTTTCTGGTAGCGGTCCAGATCCAGCAGGGCGTTTTGCAGCAGGGCCTGATTCTGCATCAGGGTGCCCCGGGCCTGGGCCAGGGCAATCCGGTAAGGACGCGGGTCCACCACCGCCAGCAACTGGCCAGCCTGGACCGTCTGCCCCTCCTGAAAGTGCAGCGCAGTGATTTCCCCGGCCACCCGGCTACGCACGTTGACCGTTTTCAGCGGCGTGACCGTGCCCAGCGCCTTGTCAAACACCTCGAAGCGCCCGGCGCTGGCCACAGCGACCCGCACCGGAGTGACCTCCATCGCGCCCCCGGGCCGTGGCCGGCCAGGAGGCGCACTCAGGCTGCCGGACGCGGCGCTCCGGCTGTCAAAAAGGATATGGCCGATGGCGGGCCAGAAGTACCAGGCCAAAGCGGCCACCGCCACCAGCAACAGGCCAGCCAGCACCCGGCGCAGCCCGGTACGGGCTCCGGAGACCTTGGAATCGGACATGGAATCACATCACCAGACAACGGGAGCTGGCACCTTAAGCAGTTGCGAACCTTTCGCAAAGCAGCTTTACGGCATTTTTACGTTCCTGGCACCGGCCGCCCGGACCGTCCGGCATGGCTGGCCCTGCCGCACCCGGCAGGATTAGAATCCCCCACCTGAACCGGCCGGCCGCCATCGCCTGGCAGACCGGCAAACCCCGCGCCCTGTAACGCGCCCGGAAAACATGATGCTCCGGTACTGAATACGGCCCCTGCTGGCCTTCCCTGACCTGTTCCAAGGATTTTATGAGCAAGCCCGAGACGCCCGCTGCCGCGAATTTTCTCCGCCCCATTGTCCAGGCTGACCTGGACACCGGCCATTGCACGAAAGTGATCACCCGCTTTCCGCCCGAGCCCAATGGCTACCTGCATATTGGCCATGCCAAATCCATCTGCCTGAACTTCGGACTGGCCGAGACCTTTGGCGGAGCGTGCAATCTCCGGTTTGACGATACCAACCCGGCCAGAGAAGACCAGGAATATATCGACGCCATCAAGCAGGATGTCGAGTGGCTGGGCTTCCGCTGGGCCGGCAGGGCGCACTACGCTTCGGACTACTTTGACCAGCTGCATGCCTGGGCCATCCACCTGATCGAACAGGGCAAGGCTTATGTCTGTGACCTGTCACCAGAAGAGGCCCGTGACTACCGGGGCACCCTGACCGAACCGGGCCGCAACAGCCCGTACCGCGAGCGCAGCGTGGCCGAAAACCTGGAGCTGTTCGCCCGGATGCGGGCCGGCGAATTTGCCGACGGCCAGAAAGTGCTGCGCGCCCGGATCGACATGGCGTCACCCAACATGAACCTGCGTGACCCGATCCTGTACCGGATCCGCCATGCCCGGCATCACCAGACCGGCGACCGCTGGTGCATCTATCCCAGCTATGACTTTACCCATGGCCAGTCGGATGCCATCGAAGGCATTACCCACTCCATCTGCACCCTAGAGTTCGAGGATCACCGCCCCCTTTATGAGTGGTTTCTGGACAACCTGCCAGTGCCATCCCGGCCCCGACAGTACGAATTTGCCCGGCTGAACCTGAACTACACCATCACCAGCAAGCGCAAGCTCAAACAGCTGGTGGACGAACAGCATGTCAGCGGCTGGGACGACCCGCGGATGTCCACCCTGTCCGGCTACCGGCGGCGTGGTTATACCCCGGCTGCCATCCGCAATTTCTGTGACATGATCGGCGTCAGCCGGGCCGGCGGCGTGGTGGATATCGGCATGCTGGAATTTGCCATCCGCGAAGATCTGGATGCCACTGCGCCCCGGGCCATGTGCGTGCTGCGGCCGCTGAAAGTGGTCATCACCAACTACCCGGAAGGCCAGCAGGAACAACTTGAACTGCCGAAACACCCCAAGCAGGCGATGGGCCAGCGTACCCTGCCCTTTTCCCGGGAACTGTATATCGACCGGGATGACTACACGGAAAATCCGCCCAAAGGCTACAAGCGGCTGGTGCCCGGTGGCGAAGTCCGGCTGCGGGGCAGCTATGTGATCCGGGCCGACGAGGCCCTGCGGGATGAGGCCGGTAATCTTGTCGAGCTGCGCTGCAGCTACGATCCGGACACCTTGGGCAAAAACCCGGAGGGGCGCAAGGTCAAGGGCGTGATCCACTGGGTTCCGGCCGGAGAAAGCGTGACGTGCGAAGTCCGGCTGTATGACCGGCTGTTCTGCTCGGCCAATCCGGAAAAAACCGGGGAAGGCGGCTCCTTCCTTGACCATATCAACCCGGACTCCCTGGTGGTGCTCAAGGGCTGCCGGGCGGAGCCGGACCTGGCCAGCGCCGCACCCGGCGACCGCTTCCAGTTCGAACGGGAAGGCTATTTCTGTGCCGACCTTCAGGACAGCCGCCCCGGCCAGCTGGTCTTTAACCGCACCGTAACCCTGCGCGACTCCTGGGGGCAGGCATGACACTCTGCATCTACAACACCCTCAGCAAAACCCGGGAGCCCTTCCAGCCCCTGCAGGGCAACCGGGTAGGCCTGTATGTCTGCGGCATGACGGTTTATGACTACTGCCACATTGGCCATGCCCGGGTCATGGTGGCCTTTGATGTGATTGCCCGCTGGCTGCGTCACTCCGGTTACGCACTGACCTATGTGCGCAATATCACCGATATTGATGACAAGATCATCCGCCGGGCTGCCGAAAACCATGAGCCCGTTACCGCCCTCACCGGGCGGATGATTGAGGCCATGCACGAGGACGAGGCCCGGCTCAACGTCCTGCCGCCAGACCTCGAGCCCCGGGCCACCGGGCATATCGCAGGCATCCAGGCCATGATCAGCACCCTGATTGACCGGGGATTCGCTTACGCCCCCGGCAACGGGGATGTCTATTACCGGATTGCCCGCTTCGGGCACTATGGCCAGCTGTCCCGGCGCCGCCTGGAAGACCTGCAGGCCGGTGCCCGAGTCGACGTGGATGAGGCCAAGGAAGACCCGCTGGATTTTGTGCTCTGGAAAGCAGCCAAGCCCGGCGAGCCCAGCTGGGACTCGCCCTGGGGCGCTGGCCGGCCCGGCTGGCATATCGAGTGCTCGGCCATGTCCACCTGCTGCCTCGGCAATACCTTTGACATCCACGGTGGCGGCCCGGATCTGGTCTTTCCGCACCATGAAAACGAAATTGCCCAGAGCGAAGCGGCGACCGGCCAGCCCTATGCCCGGACCTGGATGCATGCGGGAGCCGTGCGGGTAGACGGCGAAAAGATGTCCAAGTCACTGGGCAACTTTTTTACCATCCGCGAGGTACTGAACAAATACGCCCCGGAAACCGTGCGCTACCTGCTGGTTTCCAGCCATTACCGCAGCCCGATCAACTATTCGGAGGACAGCCTGCGCGAGGCCCGCTCGGCACTGGAGCGCTTCTACCACGCCCTGAAAGGACTGCCCGAAACGGAAGCGGCTGGTGGCGAAGCGTTCACGGAACGCTTTACCGCCGCCATGAATGATGACTTCAACACACCTGAAGCCTGTGCAGTCCTGTTTGACATGGCCCGGGAAATCAACCGGCTGCGGGACAGCCAGCCCACTGCAGCTGCCGGTCTGGCGGCTACCCTGAAACAGCTGGGCGGCCTGCTCGGCCTGCTGCAGCTGGCTCCGGAGCAGTTCCTGCAGGCTGGTACCGGACAACCGGTTGATACTGCCCGGATTGAAGCCCTGATCGCGGCCCGCCTGCAGGCCAGAGCTGAGAAAAACTGGGCCGAATCCGACCGGATCCGGGATCAGCTTGGCAGCATGGGTGTCGTTCTGGAAGATGGAAAAGGCGGCACCAGCTGGCGACTGGCTGACTAGAGGTCAGCCGGGAAGCCCTCTTCCCGGCAGCCACCCGATTATTGCGGATGCAACTGCTCGGCGGCGTACAGGGTATTTTCCAGCAGGCAGGCCCGGGTCATCGGTCCCACACCACCAGGTACAGGCGTAATCCAGCCCGCCCTGGCAGCCGCGACCTCAAACTCCACATCCCCCAGCAGCCGCCCATCCGGCTGCCGGTTGATTCCCACATCAATTACGATGGCTCCGGGCCGGATCCACTCACCACGGATCAGCCCGGTAATCCCGGTGGCCACCACCAGCAGGTCCGCCCGCTGTACATGTCCGGGCAGATCCCGGGTAAAGCGATGGGTCACGGTCACCGTGCAGCCAGCCAGCAACAGTTCCAGCGCCATGGGCCGGCCCACAATATTGGAAGCCCCGACCACCACGGCCTCCAGCCCATGCAGATCCACCCCGGTGCTATACAGCAGGGTCATAATGCCCTTGGGTGTACAGGGCCGCAGCAACGGCATGCGCTGGGCCAGACGGCCAATATTATAGGGATGGAAACCATCCACATCTTTATCCGGGCTGATCCGCTCCAGCAATGGTGCAGCATCCAGATGGCCCGGCAGGGGCAGCTGAACCAGAATGCCATCGATGCTGTCGTCCCGGTTCAGCTGATCAATCAGGGCCAGCAGGGTTTCCTGATCCGTACTGGCCGGCAGATCATAGGCCACCGAATGAAAGCCTACCTCGGCACAGTCCCGGCGCTTGTGCGTTACATACACCTGTGAAGCCGGATCATCCCCGACCAGAATCACCGCCAGACCCGGTACCCGCAGCTGCTGGCTGCGACGCCCGGCTACCCGTGCGGCAATCTGCTGGCGGATTCCGGCTGCGATCGCCTTACCATCGATCAGTTGTGCGCTCATGAGGTTTGCTTGACCATCGAGAAGATATAAAAAAGATGGGGCATTTTCGCATGCCGCCTCCAGCAGGCAAAGCCGATGCCGCCAAAGCCCGGCGTTTTGGCCATGTCACTAGAAAAACTGCAAAATAAAGTTGACGGGTCATGAGGGTGTTTATATCATGCGCCCCGCCTGTCAGGCACAACCGGCTCTGACCAGGGCAGCTTGATTGGCTGCAGGCTCTTCAAGGGCCTGAATCAGGCGCCCGTAGCTCAGTTGGATAGAGCATCCGCCTTCTAAGCGAATGGTCGCAGGTTCGAATCCTGCCGGGCGTGCCAGGTTGCCGGTTATGGCACGAGTTTGACAGCATGTTGTTATGGTGGGCGTAGCTCAGTTGGTAGAGCACAGGATTGTGGCTCCTGTTGTCGTGGGTTCGATTCCCATCGTCCACCCCATATTACGATCGCCAGGTATTACACCTGGCGTTTCTGTTTCCAGAGTTCCTCTTCGCGGACGTGGTGAAATTGGTAGACACGCTGGATTTAGGTTCCAGTGCCGCAAGGTGTGAGAGTTCGAGTCTCTCCGTCCGCACCAAATCATGTTTTCAGAACTTCCCAAGAAGATCCAAAACCCAATAAAACCGGCCTCTGAGCCGGTTTTTTATTGCCAGTGCTTCCCGTACACTCCCATGGAAGCCCAAAGTTTTGGGGGCAAATCTGGGGGCATCTGAGTTCGATAGTTCCTTATGCCCCTACGAGGCTGCCACCCTGCCCCTATGAGGCTGCTGCCATGCCCCGCAAAGCCACGCCCCTGACGGACTCCGCCCTGAAAGTCGCCAAGCCCAAAGACAGGCCCTACAAGTTGGCTGATGGGCAAGGGCTGTATCTGGAAGTCATGCCGGGCGGCTCCAAGCTGTGGCGGCTCAAATTCCGGTTTGGTGGCAAGGAAAACCGGCTGGCCCTGGGGGCATATCCAGACGTGCCCCTACAGAAAGCCCGGCAAAAACGTGATGAGGCCCGGCGACTGTTATCCGAGGGCAAAGACCCCAGCGCCGAACGCAAGGCCGAGCAGGAAGCCCAGCAGAGCAACGGACTGACCTTTGAAATGCTGGCGCGGGAGTGGCATGCCTACCGGGTACCCCGATGGGCCAGCAGCACCCGGGAACAGACAGCAGCTTATCTGGAGTCCGATCTTCTGCCTGCCCTGGGCGAACGGGCCGTGAACAGCATTACCCGTCCCGAGCTGGTAGCACTGATCCGCAAGATTGAAAACCGGGGCGCGCACAACGTGGCCGGCAAATGCCGCCAGTGGCTGAACCAGATTTTCCGGTTCGGACTGGCCAAAGGCGTGGTGGAAACCAATCCGGCCACTGATCTGGACGTGGTGGCCGCCCCTGCGCCTGAAACCCGCCACCATCCTCATGTCACCTTTGCCGAACTGCCCGAACTGCTGGACAAAATGGAGAGTGCCAGCATCAATACCCTGACCAGACACGCTATCCGCCTGCTGGTGCTGACAGGTGTCCGGCCGGGCGAACTGCGCGCCGCCCCGTGGTCTGAATTTGATCTGGAGGCCGCTGTCTGGACCATCCCCAAAGAACGCATGAAAGCCCGCCGCTCTCATCGGGTTCCCCTGCCCCGGCAGGCTGTAGCCATCCTGCACCAGCTGCAGGAAATCACCGGCAGATATGAGCTGGTTTTCGCTGGACGCAATAGCAGCGGCCGCCCCATGAGCGAAAACACGGTCAACAAGGCCCTGGCTGATGCTGGATACAAAGGCCGCCAGACAGGCCACGGTTTCCGCCACCTGCTGAGCACCGAGCTGAACAGCCGTGGGTATAACCGGGACTGGATCGAGCGCCAGCTCGCCCACGGAGACCAAAACGAAATCCGCGACACCTACAACCATGCCACCTATCTGGAGCAGCGCCGCCAGATGATGCAGGAATGGGCAGACTCAGTAGACGCCCTGTGCAGTGGGGCCAATGTGGTGCCATTGCGCCGGGCATAGCTGCTGGTGCTATCCGGAGCAACCGACATCCCCTGCAAACAGAACGTATCAGCATGATATAGAAGATCTTTCCATTAACAGGCTATCCCATACAGAACCGTTTACAGGCTGTAGGGTTTGTTCTTTTTTTGACGAATCCCGAATCTTGCCATGTTCCCAACGCCACCCAAGGAGGCGCACGACATGGCAGGTACTACCCTTCCCCAACGTCACCAGGACTCGAAAGCAGAACTTGAACTGCGTGCTGAGACCACCAGGACACGCCGCTTCATCAAGCTGCCCGAAGTTCGCAGCCTGAGCACTCTTTCAACGTCCGAAATTTACCGACGGATCGCTGCCGGCACCTTCCCGAAACAAGTAATGCTGGGGCCGAGGTCTGCTGTCTGGATCGAGGCCGAGGTCATCGCCTGGTGTGACGCACTGATCGCCGAAAGTCGTGGGGAGGTGGCGTAATGGCCAACAAAAAATCCGCCCAGCTGGAGAGCCCGGGGAGCCATGCCAGCATATTCCCAACCCTTGCCAAGCCGGAGCGCCGGCGCTACAGTCTGGCCGTCGCTGTCAATCCAGCGGCCGGGCGTAGGAACCCGAATCAGACAAAGGCGCACCAGCGCCCCAAGACCATTGCAGGCGCTTTTTTTACGCCTGAAATGCTGTTTTATGGTGGCCATGTGTGGGCAGGCTTCGGCTTGGCCGGATTCCTTTGTCTCCGGTTTCCTACCCCGCGCATGGCTGATCTTGCCCAGCAATTGTGG
>DIDB01000135.1 GCA_002417905.1 Pseudomonadaceae bacterium UBA5811 | reverse complement strand
GGGTTGCAATCAGCTGCTTTTCCAGGCGATCAAGCTGCAGCTGGCCCCACCAGCCGGCAATGACCAGAACAACCACCAGCAGCACGACCAGAGTCCACAACCCCCTGGCACTACCAGACGCCAAAGGCGGCGGCATCTCCGGGGATGCCGCCAGCGGAGAGCGTGGCTCCGGCCATACCTGCAGCACAGGAATGGATTCCGGACTTACACGGCGGTCATCTCCCATGGCATACCCTCCATCAGTGATCCGGCGGGCCAGTATACGGCCCTGCCCTGCGGTTATGGTGAGCCATGGCTTTGCCACAGGCCCATGCTATGATCCCAAGGCTGCGGATCTGGAGCCCCTGCGCCCATCCGCCGGTTTCTGGCTGGCCGTGATGGCCGGAAACCCGGGTGTCTGACACATCGCGGAACACCCGCCCCTGCGTCAATGAACCGACTTTGTCACCAGGAGAATAACCATGGCTTTTGAACTCCCAGCCCTGCCTTACGAGAAAAATGCTCTGGAGCCTTATATCTCTGCCGAGACCATGGAATACCATTACGGCAAACATCACCAGACCTATGTCACCAACCTCAACAACCTGCTGCCCGGCAGCGGTTTTGAAGGCAAAGATCTGGAAACCATCATCAAGACTTCATCAGGCGGAATGTTCAACAACGCCGCCCAGGTCTGGAACCACACCTTTTTCTGGAATGGTCTGAAACCTAACGGTGGCGGCCAGCCTGCTGGCGCCCTGGCTGACGCCATCAACGCCTCGTTCGGCTCCTTCGACAAGTGCAAGGAAGAGTTCACCAAGGTTGCCGTTGGTACCTTCGGCTCCGGCTGGGCCTGGCTGGTCAAAAAAGCCGACGGCAAACTGGCCCTGGCCAGCACCACAGGCGCTGGCAACCCGATGACCTCCGGTGATACCCCGCTGCTGACCTGCGATGTCTGGGAACATGCCTATTACATCGATTACCGCAATGCCCGCCCCAAATTCATTGAGGCATTCTGGAATCTGGTGAACTGGGACTTCGTCGCGAAAAACTTCGCCGGCTGACCCCCACAGGGCCGGGATACCCGACCCCGCAACACCAGTTGCCCATACCTGGTATGGGCATTTTTATGGCTGCGGATCCTGGTGTTGCTGCCCTGATTGAACTGAGCGATGCGCAGGCTCTCGTTGGCCTGACGCCGCTCTCGAACCTCACGCTCCAGCGCCTTGATCCGTTCACGCCCGGGCGCTGCCTGCCCCTTGCACCCCACGAAAGGCCTGCAGCAATCACCTCAATAACGCTCCCGCCAGTTTTCCCGGCGGCGCTCCTGCTGCTGCCAGAAACGCTCCCGGCGGCGCTCTTCGTCCCGCCTGAAGTGCGCCCAGCGCTCGTGCTCCCGGAGCGCCTCCCGGCGCCTGGCTTCCATGGCCCGCTCCCGGTCACGCTCCCAGCGCTCATGCTCACGGTATTCATGATGATGGTCAGCCCGGACCTGTCCCAGCATGACCATCTCCATAACAAATGCAACCAGCAGTCTGGATAACAAGCTCATGGCGGCTTTCCTTGATTTTGAGTAAACGCGAACCCACGCGCTTATCGACAGTAGTGACCCTGCCAAAGTTCGGCGACACCCAAAACCGGAAACCGCTGCAAATCAGCTCATCTCAACGTGACCAGGTACGGGTTTTTCCATTCCCCCCCGTAATAGTGGCCGAACCATTACCGGCAGAAACGGTTGCAGAACGGGTATTCCCCCTGGGTCCTGTAACGCTTCCGGAACCATTTACCGTTCCACTGACAGGCTGGTAGCTGGCGGATCCATTGGCAGACAGACTGTTGCCCCGCACGCCTGTAGCCGATCCTGACCCTGAAACCGTATTGCCCTGACTTTCCAGACTGCCCGTTGCTGTGCTGCCCCGGGGCCCGGTCAGGGTCCGGGCTGCAGCCAGTGAGCAGTCCAGCCCCAGCAATACAAACGACAGTACAATAATGGCCCGCTTCCGGGAGTATTTCATGCTGTATCCCCTGTTTTTATGATCAGACACGGGGCATTAGCCTAACAGGCCTTCTCCGGAACACTACTCGGATTCCACCCAGGTACTCCATGACACAGGACAAACGCCAACCAACTGATTCAATGAGAAAAAATCCATTGCAGGCCCGGGCAGAAAACACCCTGCACAGTATTTTTGAAGCCACAGCTCAGCTTTTGCACCGGGATGGTATCGAACGCCTGACCACCAACCGTATTGCCGAGCGGGCCGGCTTCAGTATTGGCACCCTGTACCAGTACTTTCCCAACAAGCAGGCTATCCTGCTGGCCATGGCGGAATACGAACGCAAAAAGGTAACGCTCCAGATTACCCAGGCCACAATCAATACCCGGCACCTGCCGCTGGATGAAGTCATCCGGCGCATTGTCCGACTTTACCTGCAGGCTTTTAACCGGCGCCTCCGGGTACGGCACCTGATCCTGAAGGCCATGCTCGGCAGCGGTGACCTGAATGCTTTTCTGGCCGAAACCAGTAAAACTGCCCAGTGGCTCTGCCGGGAAAGCCCGCTCGCTGGCCGGCCGGATATCCGGCCACTGGACGAAACCAGCATTTACGTTCTCAGCCGGGCCCTGCTGGGCGTGATCCGCAGTGCCACGTTTGAACGCTCACCGCTGATTCACGAGCCCGCCTTTGAAAATGAGCTGGTCCTGCTGCTGCATAATTACCTGAAAAATACCAAGAGCCCGACCTGACTGACTATGCCTCCAGACGATACGGCCTTCAGAAGCATGATTTTGAACAGCCGTCACCATGACAGCCTGCAGCAGGGCTGACAGGCCGACCCAAACCGCTCCGGATAAGGTAACCTTTCCGGCCAGATAACCGAGGAAATACCATGATCAAACTGCACACCAACCTGGGCGACATCACCATCCGGCTGGACGAGGAAAAAGCCCCCGAAACTTCAGCCAATTTCAAGGAGTATGTCCGCTCTGGCCACTATGATGGCACGATCTTCCACCGAGTCATCAATGGCTTCATGATTCAGGGTGGCGGCTTTGACAGCAGCATGCAGCAGAAACCCACCCGGGCGCCAATCAAGAACGAAGCCAACAACGGCTTGTCCAACAAGACGGGTACCATTGCCATGGCCAGAACCATGGATCCCCACTCGGCCTCAGCCCAGTTTTTTATCAATGTGGCCGACAACGATTTTCTCGACCACAAGGCTCCGACCAGCCAGGGCTGGGGTTATGCCGTTTTTGGAGAAATCGTCGAGGGCATGGATATCGTCAACAAGATCAAGGATGTTGCAACGGGATCAAAAGGCGGACATCAGGATGTGCCGCTTGACAACGTTGTCATCGAACGCGCGGAAGTCGTTGAGTAATCCATGACACTCCTGTTCATCTCGGACCTGCACCTTGAGGAAAAACGCCAGGACATTACCGGGGCTTTTCTGCGCTTGCTGCATCAGAAAGCGCCCCAGGCAGATGCACTGTATATCCTGGGCGATTTTTTTGAGGTCTGGGCCGGTGATGACGGAATGAGCGGATACCATCTGCAGATTGCCCGGGCCCTCCGGCAGCTGACAGATACGGGAACCCGGGTTTTTCTGTTGCATGGCAACCGGGATTTCATGCTGGGTCCACATTTCTGCCAGCTGGCGGGCTGCCAGCTGCTTGAGGAACAGAGCGTCATCCAGATCCATGGCCAGCCTGTACTGCTGCTGCACGGTGATGAGCTTTGTACCCTCGACCGGAGCTACCAGCGGGCCCGCCGGATATTACGTCATCCACTGACCCGCCTGCTGGCCCGCCTGCTACCGCTGGACCTGCGCCAGCGGGCCGCCCGCAGGATTCGCCAGACCAGCCACCACTACGCCCAACAGGCCTCCCGCAGGCGGGTGGATGTCTGCCCTGAAGCCGTTGCGACCTGCATGAAAAAACACGGTGTCCGGGCGATGATTCACGGCCATACCCATCGCCCGGCGATGCATGAGCTAACCCTCAATGGCCAGCAGGCCTGGCGTATGGTGCTGGGTGACTGGGACCGGCGGGGCTGGGTGCTGGAAATCAGCAAGCAGCACTGCCGGCTGGCGCCCTTTCCGCTACAGGGCTGAGATCAGGGCCGGTCCCGCATGCCATGTACCGTCAGCTGCAGACGGCGCACATCAATATTCATGCTGCTGGCCAGCATGGCGGCCATGGAATCAGAAAACTCGCTGGCCAGCTCCCGGTCCGGCTTCTGCTTCAGCTGCTGCCAAGCATCCGCCATCAGCACGGTACGGATCAGCAACTGATCGGCTGCCTGCTGTTTCTGCTGGTTGCTGGCCCGGACCAGCTCCGGCCGGCCCAGCAACAGACCACGGACCTGCTCCTGCAACGCCCGCCAGGCTTTGGCTGAAGGCTCCGGACGGTCATTGGCAATCCGCCAGCCCTGCATGATGCAGGCTGCTGCAATATCTGCCAGATTATTATCCTGATAGCCATAGTGGCCAAACAGCGCTTCAAAAGCCTCTGGATAATCCCGCCGGGCCGAATGCTGTTTCAGCAGGCGGGCATCTGCCGGATCAATCTGGCCAGTCTGTCTGACCAGCTGTTTTTTGACCGACGCAAGAACCGCCGGATCGCGCTGGAAAACCAGCACCTGCCCTGCTCCGGACATTTCCCCAGAGGCACCGCCCCCGGCCTGTCCCTTATACCCCTCTCCGCGCCCACCAGACCGTC
>DIDB01000037.1 GCA_002417905.1 Pseudomonadaceae bacterium UBA5811 | reverse complement strand
GGAAAGCGCAGGTCATAGCAGACGGTCAGTCCCAGCCGTCCAACCGGCGTATCAGCTACGACCACCGGCTCCTGACCGGCCGCATAAGTATCCGACTCCCGGTAAGCGCCCAGGCTGTCAGCCACCTCGGCATCAAACAGATGCAGCTTGTCATAGCGGGCCACCACATGGCCCTGATCATCCAGCAGCAGGGAGCAGGCCCTGGGCCGGGCCAGTGGCTGGCCCTCCGGTGGCAGCGGCAGGGTTCCGGCCACCAGCCACAACCCCAGACGACAGGCGGTCCCTGCCAGCCAGGGCAAGACCGGCCCCTGGCGCAGGGCCTCGGCCCGGGCCAGCGCGGCCACATCCGGATGGCCCATAGCCGCAAAATTTTCCGGCAGGACCGCCAGCCGGGCACCGGCCACTGCCGCCCGCTCCAGAAGAGCGGCAGCGCGGGCCAGATTGTGCTCGATATGGGCCTGGCTGACCATCTGGATGACTGCAAGCGACATGCGTTTCCTCCCTCAGCGTACCGGACTGAACGGCTGGTCAAAACTGAGCTGCGGGTCCTCCAGGGAACCGGTTATCCGGTACAGCACCGAGCCCAGCCTGGCAACCCGGTCACCCACCAGCCGGTCCGCCACCCACAGCGCACCACCCACTACAGGCGCACCTACTATAACCGCAGCCAGCGGCAGATTGGGGGTAATGGGCATGGTTACCCGCAAGCGGGCCTCCACCTGATCTTTGGGCACATCCAGCTGGCCTTCCAGCTCCAGATTGGCAGAGGGCCCCTCCAGCACCAGGGGCTTCTCCGTGGTGAACAGGCCATTGCGGGCCCGCAGCCGGCCATCCACCCGGTCATAACCCAGCCCCTGGCCATACAGATCGGAAAAGTCCAGCCGCAGCCGCCGGCCAATGGAGTCAAAGTTCAGCAGGCCAAACAGGCGCAGGGCCTGGGCAGCGCCATCCATTTCAATAAACTGGCCCCGGCGCAGGCGCGGCACCAGACTGCCGGAAAACCGGCCGGCCGCCAGCCGGGCAGGCGAGCCGGGCCACTGGCCATCCACCTCCAGGCTGAAGGACTCACTGGTCACCGCCGGGGCCTGTCCCCAGGCCTTCAGTACATCGGCCAGATTCTGGCCGGATAGCCGCCCCCTGAACCGGCTGTAACCCTGCTGCCAGCCCAGCTCACCACTGACCTGCAGGCCGCGCAGGTTCAGGCTCAGATCCCGGAAAGCCACACCATCAGCCTGTGGCCGCACCTTGAGGGCCCAGGAGCCCACCGAGGCCCGGTCTGCCACCACCCGGTGAATGCTGATATCCATGGCCGGAAAGTCCCGGGGATCAACCGTTTCCATGGGATCAGCCCGGCTGGCCGGATTGTCGCCTGCAGAGCGCCGGAAAGCGGGTAACTGCAGATAATCCAGGTTGATGGCCAGCGGCTGGCTGCTGCGGTCCGGACGCCGGATCCGGCCGCGCAGCACCGGGCTGTCCAGCTCCAGCTGCCAGGCAGCGGGCACCCGGTACAGGGTCAGTCCCAGCCGGTCCAGCCGGCCACCCAGCCCGCGAAACTGACCTATCTGTAACCGGGCGTCCAGAAAAGCCGGCTCACTGCTGTCGGCTGGACGGCTCCCTGTCCCCGCCGGGCTGGCATAGCGGCGGGCAAAGGCCTGCCACTCATCCCAGTCCAGCTCCGCCAGGCGGCCACGCACCCGGACACCGGGGCCGGGCGGCAGCACCGGGCGGCTGGTCCCCAGCTGCAGCTCGGCCCGGGCCTGGCGCCACTGGCCATCGGGCACCAGCCAGACTGCGCCAGCCAGATCGGCATACCCCAGCTCATAGCGGCGCTCCGTACCCTGCAGGTCAATCTGCACATGAAGATCCCGCGCCTGGCTGGCCGGCTTGCCAAAAGGGGCCGGCAAATCAATGGCCACGCCTTCCAGTGTGGAATCCACCTGAATCCGGGTGCTGCTGCCCCCCAGATCCAGCCCCAGCTGATAGGCCAGACTGCCCCTGGCCGGCAGCGGACGGGCTACCTGCAGCCACTCGGCCAGACGCTCCAGCGGAACCTGGCTGCGGGCCTCAATGCGGGTCGCCGGCTGACCGGGCCGGCCGGTGGCCAGAATCTGCCCGCTGACCGGCTGGCCAAACAGCCGGGCCTGCAGCCGGGGCACACTCAGGCCCTGCTCACTGTCATAGCGGAAATCACCGCTGATCTGGTCCAGCTGCAGAGCGGGTCCGCCGAGGTACAGCGTGGCGTTCCGGGGCGCAAAATCGACAATGCTGTGGGCCATGGACTGACCGTCCAGGGGCAGCTCCAGACTCAGCTGGCTGGCCATGGCGCCCGAGGCCTGCCAGCCGGCCAGGGTGCCGGTCAGCTCCAGCGGAGCACTCCGCAGCAGCTGCAGGGCGCTGGCCAGCGTCCCGTCAATGCCCGTCTGCAAGTTCAGCCGGGCCGGCTGGCCGGGCTGGCTGTGAATCACTTCGGCCTGCAGGTCATGCAGCCGGTTTCCCAGGATGTCTCCCTGCGACAGGCTGATCCGCGAATGCGCGCCTTCAGTGCGGATAATGACATCGGCCTGCTCCAGTGCCGGCCAGCGGGGATGGTAGGCCAGACGGACTCCGTTCAGGTCAAAGTACATGGCAATCCGCTTGTCAGCAGGTGCGGCATCCGGCTCCAGCGAACCCTGGTACTGGTAATAGCCCTCCCGGATCTGGCCTTTCTGCAGTGCGGTCTCCAGCCAGTGGGCCAGCGTCGGGCTCATGGCAGGCGAGCGGTCCGGAATATAGCGTCCGGTAAAGCGCACATCACCGGCACTCATTCCCACCTGCAGATCCATATAGTCTTCCCGCTCCGCGGCATGGTAACGGCGGATCAGGAAATCACCGGCAATCTGGCCATCCTCACCCTCAAGGTGCAGATAGGGGGCGATCAGGCTGAATGCCTCTGTATCGTTGTGCCAGAGCAGCCGGCCCCGGGCGCGGGCATAGCGCAGCGGCTGCGAGAAAAATTTTCCCAGATGCATGCTGAAGCCCTGACGGCTGTCAATCCGCAGCTCCCCCTGGCCCAGATCACCGGTCAGACTGCCACTCAGCTGGCCAATGCCCGGAATGCCACCCTTCGCCGCAAAACTGACCTGCTCAAGGTTCAGCGCGTACTGCAGGCGCTGCGCGGCCGGAGCCTCCGGCCGGTAGTGCAGCTCAAGGTTCCGCAGGACGCCCGCCGGCTGGAGGGCCGCCAGGGTCTCCAGGACTGCAGATGGCAGCGGCAGGCTCTGCAGGGCAGCCAGTGGCAGACCGATCTCCAGACGCTCACTGCACAGCTGCCAGCCGTCTGCCAGGCGGGCCAGCAGAGTCCGGCCACCCTGCCAGCGCTGTCCGGCCAGTCTGAAACCCAGGCCATCGACCAGCAGATGGCCCTCCTGCAACGGGCCCTGCAGATAAAAGGTGCCGCCCAGATTCTCCAGCAGCAGCGGCGGCTGGCGCCCATGCCCCCAGGCCAGATGGGGCACCTGCAGGCGCAGCACGCTGTCCGTCAGCTGCTGCTGGCGCAGACTGAACCAGAGCTCGGCACCCGCCTGCAGCCGGTCCAGCTG
>DIDB01000060.1 GCA_002417905.1 Pseudomonadaceae bacterium UBA5811 | reverse complement strand
CCGCCATGCTGGCCAGCATTCCACTACTGCTGGTGGGCAGCAGCAGGCCAAGCCGTGGCTCCGGACTGATCCGGCGCATGTGCCGGGCCAGCGCAATGCTGCCAGCCAGTGCCTGGCCCGCCCGGATGGATGGACCGGCCCCATCGGCCAGCGCTTTTTTGCCGGGCCGGCGCCGCACCGCGCTGATCCAGGCCTCCGCCAGCGTGGGCAGTTCCCGGGCATAGTGCTGCCAGGCCTGCATCCCCTGGGCCATCACCTGCTGCTTGACCTCCGCCGCCACGGCCGTTTTCGGCAGCACCGGACCAAAGGCCACAATCACCGGGCGCCGCCCGGCTGAACCACGCAGTGCCTTGAGCTGGCGGGAGGAGCGGGAAAACTGGCTGCCCCACAGCCCATGCAGATAGAAGGGCACAATCCGCACATCACCCCGGACCCGCTGACAGGCCCGCTCGAAACCCTTGCGGAAAATCCCCAGTTGCCCGGTACGGCTGATACTGCCCTCCGGAAACAGGCAGACCACCTCCCCGGCATCCAGCAGGGCGGCCACCTGGTCCAGCGACTGGCTGGCACTGGCCCCCTGGCTGATCGGGATGCAGCCCATGGCTTTCAGCAGCCAGTGCAGATACCAGCGTTCATAGATGCTGCGCAGCATGACAAAACGCACCGGCCGCGGACAGGCAATCTGCAGCATGGCCCAGTCCACCCAGCTGATATGGTTGCCCAGCAGCAGCACCCCCCCGGTGGCGGGCAGATTCTGCAGCCCACAAACCTCCACCCGGTAATGGCGCAGCATCAGCTGGGCCAGCATAAAACGCATCAGGCTCTGTGGCAGACGGATCACCGTATACAGCCCGCCCGCCAGCGCCACCCCGGCCACCAGCAACAACAGGAACAGACTGTGGCCACCGGCCAGCGCCAGCAGCGCGGTCAGCAGCAAAAAGCCGAGCATGGCCAGATTCTGTACCCAGTTACTGACGGCCAGCACACTGCCCAGCTCATGGTCCATGGACTGGAACTGGACCAGCGCATTCAGCGGCACGATAAACAGCCCGCCCATCAGTCCGATCAGCACAAAATCCAGCGCCGCCAGCCAGGGGCTGGCCAGCCAGGGCAACAGCAGCAGCCCGAGGGCAATGCCCAGAGCGCCCACCGGAATCAGCCCGGTTTCAATGCGGTTACGCGACCAGACGCTGGCCAGGGCCGAACCAAGAGCAATGCCGAGACCACTGGACGCCAGGATGCCCTGAATCACCAGCGCATTACTGATCCCCAGCTGCGCCTTGCCATAGGCCGGGAACGCGGCCAGCAGCACCTGTCCCACCGACCAGAACATGGCCAGCCCGATAATGGCCTGGCGAATCACCGGCCGCTCCCGAAGGATCTGCCGGCCTGTCTGCCCCACCTCACTGCGGAAATACTGGCGCCAGCCGGCCTGTTGCCCCGGCGCGGGCCGGGCAGCGTCCGGCAGCCGGTACAGCAGGGCCACCTCCAGCAGACTGCACAGCACCAGCAGCCAGCCCAGCGGGGCCATCTGCTGCAACAGGGCATCCGGGGTATCCGCCAGTTCCGTGAAACGCTGTTCAAACAGCGCGGTAAAGACAAAGGTTCCGGCCAGAATGGCCACAATGGATACCGCCTGGACCAGCCCGTTGCCCTCGGCCAGATGGGACTGGCCGAACAGGCTGCGGATATGGCCGTACTTGGCCGGAGAATAAAACGTGGCCTGTACCGCCAGCAGCAGCGTCATGGCAAACGCCAGCCCGAAGCAGCCCGAGTAATATGCCAGGGTAATGACCAGGGTCAGCCCGACCGCCACCCAGGCCGATCCCCGCATGACCCGGACTCTCGAACAACGGTCCGACACATGCCCGGCCGGACTGAACAGCAGGATAAAGGGCAGCAGCATCAACCCGTTGACCAGTGCGGTAAGCACCACCTGCAGCGGGCCATCATAGAGCTTGAACACCGTATTCTGGATAACGATCTTGTGTCCCAGATCCACAAAGGCATTGATGAACATGGCCAGCAGATACGGCCAGATTTCCGGCAGATGATGCAGCTTTCCTTTCCCCATGAATGGGCTCCGGCAGCGGATGAAAAACGGCAGACTGCCTGTGGATGGCGCCCGCTGCAACCTCCGCGCAGCCATGGAGAACCGGATAAAAACCGCTATGCTGAACACGGCATCAGCCGCAACTGGAGAATGGAAAATGGCAAATGAAGGCTACCACGAGCCCGTCGGCGAGCTCAGCAACGAGACCCGGGACATGCACAAGGCCATCGTGTCACTGATGGAAGAGCTGGAAGCCGTGGACTGGTACAACCAGCGGGCTGACGCCTGCCACGATCCGGAGCTGCGGGCCATCCTCACCCATAACCGGGACGAAGAAAAAGAGCATGCGGCCATGCTGCTGGAATGGATCCGCCGCCACGACGGTACATTTGACAAAGAACTTAAAGACTACCTGTTTACCCGGAAACCCCTGAGCCACGACTGAGCCGGTGGCTGAAAGCCGGCCCGCCTTCCGGGCCGGCCGGTCAGGAAATGGTCTGCGGCATAAACAGCCTGGCCCCCATAAAAACGGCAATACAGAGCAGCATGGCCAGTGATGGATAAAATGACAGCGTAAACCCGAAAGCCCGGGAGGGTGCTCCCTTCTGGTAGCCCATAAAGAACAGGAGCCTTCCCGCAACAAAGGCCAGGGCTGCCATAGGAACCACGGACAGCCACGCCGACGGCATCAGCACCGCCCACGCGCAGTACACACCGAATGCCAGGACACACTGCTCCAGCGTGTTTTGCAGCAGGGTCTGCAGCAGCCTTGCCCGCCCGGTACCCGCAGTCAGGCCGCCACCATCAATGTCTTCCGGAGTAAAAAAACGGTGTCCGGCAAGACGCCCAATGGCCACGGCCAGGAAAAACACAGGCCACAGGACTGATGCCATGGCAACGTCAAGCCGCGCCGCATGATCCAGTTCCGCCGGGAAATCAAACGGATTGAGGCATATCCCTGCCCCCACGATCATCAGGGCAAAACATGCACCTGCAAGCATTCCCCTCAAAACGCCCCGCTGCTTGCTGTTCATGACAAATTCCGCCCGGTGTCTCTCAAGGCAAGGATTTTCAGGGTCTGAAGGTAATCCGCCCGGTTTCAAGGGCGGACTCCATTCCCGCCGGCATAATGTGCCCCGGCTGGCCAGCAGTAACCAGCATGGCCGGCCAGAGGATCAGGCGTCCTCCCACTCAACCTCCTCAATCACCGCCGGACCGCGCTCCAGCTCAACCCTGAGGGCCTGCTCATCCAGCTGGCCGCACCATTTGGCCACCACCAGGGAGGCCACGCCGTTGCCCACCAGGTTGGTCAGCGCCCGGGCCTCGGACATAAAGCGGTCAATC
>DIDB01000007.1 GCA_002417905.1 Pseudomonadaceae bacterium UBA5811 | reverse complement strand
GCTCAGCCCCGGCCCAGCCGGCCGGCAATGGCCTCCATCAGCCGGGCGCCGATCCGGGTATCAAAGGCCTGGTCAATTTCCCGGAGGCAGGTCGGGCTGGTGATGTTGATTTCGGTCAGGTAGTCGCCGATGACATCCAGTCCGACCAGCAGCAGGCCGCGCTGGCGCAGCTCCGGGCCGACCGTGGCCGCAATTTCCCGGTCGCGCTCCGTCAGGGGCCGGGCTTCGCCCCGGCCGCCGGCCGCCAGATTGCCCCGGGTTTCGCCGCTGGCCGGGATCCGCGCCAGGCAGTAGGGCACTGGCTCGCCGTCGATCATCAGGATGCGTTTGTCACCAGCGGTGATGTCCGGGATATAGCGCTGGGCCATGATCTGCCGCTGGCCGTGGGCGGTAAGGGTTTCCAGGATGACTGACAGGTTGGGATCACCCTCCCGGTGGCGGAAGATCGAGGCGCCGCCCATTTCGTCCAGGGGCTTGAGGATGATATCGCCCTGTTCCCGGGCAAAGGCCCGCAGCAGGTCTGCCCGGCTGCTGACCAGGGTCGGGCTCATGCACTGGGGAAAACGGGTGGCGAAAAATTTTTCGTTGCAGTCGCGCAGGCTGGCCGGACGGTTGACCACCAGGCAGCCCTGCTGCTCGGCCTGCTCCAGCAGATAGGTGCTATAGATGTACTCACTGTTGAACGGCGGGTCCTTGCGCATCAGGATCACATCCAGTTCACCGAGGGCGGCATCCCGCTCGCCGCCGAGGGCAAACCAGTGCTCCGGATGGTCGTAAACCTCCAGCGGGCGCATCCGGGCCCGGGCCTGGCCGGCCTGCAGGTACAGGTCCTGCTGCTCCATGTAGTGCAGTGACCAGCCCCGCTCCCTGGCGGCCAGCAGCAGGGCCAGCGAGCTGTCTTTCTTGAAGGTGATTCGGGCGATGGGATCCATCACAATCCCGAGGCGAACAGTCATGGCAAACCTCCTGAACGGGTGCCGGGCGGCTGGAAAGGCTCGCAGGGTGGCGCCCCGGCCCGGCCGGGTCAAGCCGGTTTGCAGGGCCAGACCTGCTCCAGCTCAGGTTCAGGCCCGTACTTTGCCGTACACTGGGCGCCCGGCAAATTTCCCCCCGGTAACCGGGGTTATGGGCAACGGACTATGGATGCACAGGCAGAACCGCTGAAAGTCATGGTGGTGGATGACTCCAGGACCATCCGGCGTACCGCAGAAAGCCTGCTGAGCAAGGCGGGCTGTGAAGTGATTACAGCCGTAGATGGCTTTGATGCCCTGGCCAGGATCGCTGACACCCATCCGCACATTATTTTTGTTGATGTCATGATGCCCCGGCTGGATGGCTACCAGACCTGTGCACTGGTCAAGAACAACCCGGCATTCAGCGCCATTCCGGTGATCATGCTCTCCTCGCGGGATGGGCTGTTCGACCGGGCCAAGGGGCGGATTGTCGGCTCGGAGCAGTACCTGACCAAGCCGTTCAGCCGGGAGGAACTGCTGGGTGCCATCCAGGCCCATGTTCCCGATTTTGTTCCGGCCGGGGCCGCGCCACTGGCATCCTGACCGGCTTTTCCTGTCTGGCCACTGTTCAAGGAGTACCCGATGGCCCGTATCCTGGTTGTTGATGATTCCCCCACGGAGATGTACCGGATGACCGCCCTGCTGGAGCAGCTGGGCCACCAGGTACTGACCGCCGGAAACGGTGCCGACGGGGTGGCGCTGGCCCGCCAGGAACAGCCGGACGTGGTGCTGATGGATATCGTGATGCCGGTGCTCAACGGCTTCCAGGCCACCCGCCAGCTGGCCAAGGATGAGCTGACCCGGCATATCCCGGTGGTGATTGTCACCACCAAGGACCAGGAGACCGACCGGGTCTGGGGTCTGCGCCAGGGGGCCCGGGCTTATCTGGTCAAGCCGGTGAGCCCGGCGGGCCTGGATGAGCTCCTGCTATCCCTGCTGGCTCCCTGAGCCCGGCCGCATGACCACGCCGCAACCCTTTGACTGCCTGCAGGCCATGGAGGCCCGCTGCCGTGAGGTGGCGACCGGGCTGCCCCGGCCGGCCGGAACCCGCCAGTGGGCCGGCATCGGTTTTCGGCTGGGCCCTGGCTGGTATGCCGTGCCGCTGGATGAGGTCAGTGAAATTCTCCGTGAACCGGGTTATGCACCGCTGCCGGGCGTCAAGCCCTGGGTATGCGGGCTGGCCAACCGCCGGGGCCGGCTGCTGCCAGTGCTCGACCTGGGGGCTTATCTGGGGATTGCGGCCAGGCCCTCCGGGCAGCCGCGCCGGCTGCTGGTGGTAGACAGCCCGGCCCTGTTTGCCGGGCTGCGGGTCGATGAAATTTCCGGCCTGCAGCACTTTGCACTGGAGAGCTTTGCCGAACAGGTGCCAGACTGCGCGCCGGCAGTCCGGCCGCTGCTGTATGGTGCTTTTCGCCGCGAACGGTTCTGGCCGGTATTCAGCCTGCGGCGGCTGGTAGAGCAGCCGGACTTTCTGCAGCCAGATCGCGGGCACTGACGGATTAAGGGCGGGCCCGCTGCGGCGGCCCGGTTTCTGATGACTGCTGGACAAGGCCGGACGAGGGCCCTATGCAAAAGATTTCCAGGACACTGGCCCTGCCGGGTGACATGGGCCGCAACCGCTGGGTGACCGGTCTGCTGATCCTGCTGGTGGTGGCCATCGGCCTGCTGTTTGTCAACTTTGCCTACATGAGCAGCCGGGCCGGGGATGACCACGAATACATCCGTGATACCAGCGAACTGCGGATGCTGTCCCAGCAGCTGGTCGCCAGTGTCCGGCCCGCCCGGGAGGGTCAGCCGGACGCCCTGCGCCAGACCCGCCAGGCCCTGCAGCAGCGCTGGGAGTTACTGGCCCGGGGCGATGCGGCCAGCCGCATTGCGGCCCTGCCAGAATCACTGGCGGAGCAGACCCGCCAGGTGCACCAGGCCTGGGCACCGCTGCGCCAGAGCGTGGATGCCCTGCTGGGCCAGCAGGACGCCCTGCAGCAGCTGCAGGCCCTGCGCACGGATCTGGCAACGGCTGCGCCGGCCCTGCAGGGGGATCTGGAGCGTCTGGTGGAGCAGCTGGTCAGCCGCAGTGCTCCGGCCAGCCAGGTCGCACTGGGCCAGCGCCAGCTGCTGCTGCTGGAGCGGATCCGCCATGCCCTTGACCTGCTGGCCGACGGGGGGGGCGAAGCGGGCCATGCGCTGGACAGCCTTGGCCGGGACAGCACGCTGTTTGGCCAGGTTCTTGGCGGGCTGCAGCAGGGCAGTGCCACCCCGGCGATCGCGCCGCTGCCGGACCGGGAGCAGCGCAGCCGGCTGGAGCAGATCAGCAAGGCCTTTCAGCCACTGGCCAGCCGTCTGGAAAGCCTGACCGGCCAGGCCGATGGCCTCAGGCAGATGGCCGAAGCGGCCGGCCAGATTCCGGCCCGGGCCCATGTCCTGCAGGAATGCCTGGGCGGGCTGCTGCAGGCCCTGCAGCAGCGGGTGGCTGACCAGCGCATCTACACCCTGGCCAGTTATGTGCTGGTGGGGCTGATCCTGCTGGCCGTAGTGCTGATCGGCCTGCTTATGGTGCGGGACGCCCGTCGGCGGCTGGCGGACAGCGCTGCACAGAATGAGCGCAACCAGGCGGCCATCCTGCGCCTGCTGGACGAGATCGGCAGCCTGGCCGATGGCGACCTGACGGTGACCGCCAGCGTGACCGAGGCCTTTACCGGGGCGATTGCCGACTCCATCAATTACTCGATTGACCAGCTGCGCGAACTGGTACAGACC
>DIDB01000220.1 GCA_002417905.1 Pseudomonadaceae bacterium UBA5811 | reverse complement strand
GGGGTAAGGCTTCCAGATGGGTCCTCGGTAATGCTGGCCGGCCCGGTATTGTCCGACAGGGGACTGGCCGACAGGGGCGCCGCCAGGGCCAGCTGGCTGGCATCGGTCGTGGCCACACTGATGTCGCCGGCCGCGTCGCGGGTTGGCATGATGGTGAATTTGTCCCCTGCCGCTGCCGTGCCGTCCAGGCTCAGGGAAAAGCCGTCAATCACCGGATCCTCAGTGGCGGATGAATCATAGGTCGAGCCATTACTGTCAGGGAAAACCGTACCATCCGAAAGACGGGTCACGGTGTAATGGGTGCTGTCCGTAAACTGCACCTGATAGTTGCTGGTGGTCAGCTGGCTGGTATCGTCAATGGTGACCGCAAAATTGCCAGAGCTGCTGGCATTACCGCTCTGGGCCACACTGCGCTGGCTGACGGCATCCGTGCTATTGATATCCGTAAACAGCGCACTGCCCATATCGCCATTCAGGTCCACACCCTGCTGCAGCTGGCTGTTCAGGGTATCGGCCACCACCAGGGCCATCCGGCCCAGTTCGTTGGTCGTGCTGTCCAGCATGTCAGAGCGGTAGCGCAGCAGACCGCCCATTTCGCCTCCGGTGACCGTTGAGGTTACGTCCAGGCTGGACTGGTTGCGGGTCAGGGTAACGCCGTACTGGGTGGGGTCGCTTTTACTGGGGCTTACCGACAGGGTGGAGGCACTGTTTCCCATGACCAGCGGCTGTCCGGAGCCATTGAGATAGACGTTATAGGTGCCGTTCTGGTTAACCACGGTGGCGCCGATGGTTTCGTTCAGCTGGCGTACCGCCTCGTCCCTGGCATCCAGCAGGTCATTGGGTTCAGCCCCGCTGGCGTTGGCTGACAGCGTGGCAATCTGCTGGTTGTACTGGGCAATGCTGCTGGTCAGTTTATTGACATTGGTCGTCAAGCTGGACAACTGCTGGTTGATGCTGCTGTTCTGGCCGTCCAGCTGGCTGTAAACCGAGTTGAAACGGTCACTCAGGCTATCCGCCTGGGCCAGCAGCTGCTGCCGGGTTCCCGTGTCATCCGGCAAGGAGGAGGCGGTCTGCAAGGCAGAAAACAGGTTCTGCAGTACGGTGCTGATACCCGTGGTGCCATCACTCAGCAGGGAATCCACCGAGCTGGCCTGGGTGGAGTAACTCTGGGCATCACTGCTCAGTGCCGTAGCCACCTGCAGCTGGGTCCCCAGGTAGCTGCTGTAGACCCGGCGCACGTCAGCCAGGGTGGTGCCATTCCCCAGATAGAAGTTGCCCTGTTTGGTGGACAGGGCACTGCTCTGGCTGACGGTCTGGCGGCTGTAGCCCTCCGTATCCGCGTTGGTCACGTTATTGCCGGTTACCGAAAGCGCCGTCTGGCTGGCGGCCAGCCCGGAGGCGCCAATGGAAAGAAGATCAGCCATGATCGGGCCTATATGCGCTGTGTGCCACGGCCAGCCAGGGCCAGGGACTGGATGGACTGGTAGGCATCCATGCCTCTGGCAATCTGGTTAACCTTGCGGGCGTAATGAGGATCAGTGGCGTAACCGGCAGCCTGCAAGGCCTGCATGAACTGTCCGGAATCGCCGTTGGTATTCAGGGCCTCCTGGTAGCGGCTGTTGCCCTGCAGGAAGCTGACGTAATCGTGAAAACTTTGTTCGTAAGAATCATAGACCCGGAAGCGGGCTTTTTCCGTGACGGGCTGACCATTGAGGTATTCCCGGGTCATGGCCGTCTCCGAGAGCCCTTCCCAGCCATAGGCCTTGATACCGAACAGGTTATTGCTGTTGCTGGGCATGTGTTGACCCCAGCCGGTTTCCAGCGCCGCCTGGGCCACCAGATAACGGGGATCGACACCAATCCGCCGGGCCGCTGCCTCGGCCATGGGCAGCAGGGTGGCAATAAAGTCATCCCGGCTGGCAAAACGGGTTTTGCCAATCCCCTGGGCAGATACTGTAGCGGTAACCGTGGTGGAGATCGCTGGACGGTCATCACTGCGGGCACGGGTCATGCCCTGGTGCCATGGGCTGCTCCGGGTGGCCGCCTGGCTGGCTGCGGCTGCCGGGGTGATTCCGGCAGTGATCCGCTGTGCCAGACGTCCGGGCAGGGCCAGCCGCCGCCGGTTCAGCAGCGGTGCATCGCTCCGGCTGTGGTCTACAGAAGACGGGATGCGGGCCACACTGCCACTATGGAGCGCAACCCTGCGGGCAGGAGCTGCTCCTGCCTGACGGGCACCCGACTGCATGGCCGCAGCCGCCGAGTCGCCCACTTCGGTGAATGGATTTTTACGGCCCAGACCACTGGCCGTTTTGCTCAGCTGGCGCTCCAGCACGCTGGCCAGCCCGAGGCCACCATTATTGCGCGACAGATGTACCGACAGCTGCTGGTCATACATCTCCTGATACTGCGCAACCGTCTGGCTAGAAAAGGGGCTGTCCTTGTCCGCAATCGCCTGATTGGCCAGGCGCATGGATTTAAGCATCTGGTTGACAAACAGGGCTTCAAATTCCTGGGCCACCTTTTTGATGTTTTCCGGGCTGTCCCGGTCCTGGCCTTTCAGCTGGGCCAGCCGGTTCAGGTCAGTAAAAGCGCCGGAGTCGCTGGTACTGGCATAAGAACCTCCAAGGCGTGAATCCATGGTACTGCTCCTCCGGGTCAGATGACGACCAGCTCGGCCTGCAGGGCGCCGGCCTGTTTCAGGGCTTCCAGGATGGCCATCAGGTCACCTGGCGCTGCGCCGACCTCGTTGACCGCCCGGACGATTTCATCCAGCGTGGTCCCCGGCCCGAACTTGAACATGGGCCGGGCCTCCTGTTCGGCAGAAACCTTGGAGTTGGGCACCCGGGCTGTCTGCCCTCCCGAAAAGGCATTGGGCTGGCTGACCGTCGGATTTTCGCTGATGGTGACCGTCAGGCTGCCGTGGGTCACCGCCGCTGGCGACACACGGACGTTCTGGCCAATCACGATGGTGCCGGTCCTGGAGTTGATGATGACCCTGGCCACGGCCTGGCCGGGATCCACCTCCAGATTTTCCAGCACCGAGATGTAATCCACCCGCTGGCTGGGGTCCAGTGGCGCGCTGATCCGTACTGAACCGGCATCAATGGCCGTCGCCACATTCGGCCCCAGCAGCTCGTTGATCCGGTCCACGATGTGCTTGGCCGTCGTGAAATCGGGCCGGTTCAGGTTCATGGTCAGGCTGGCCCCCTGATCAAAGCCGGTCGGTACAGCCTGTTCTACGGTAGCCCCCCCGGGAATCCGGCCAGCCGCCGGGGTATTGACGGTGATCTTCGAACCATCCCGTCCTTCCGCATCAAATCCGCCAACGACCAGATTGCCCTGGGCCACGGCATAGACGTTGCCATCAATTCCCTTCAGCTGGGTCATCAGCAGGCTGCCCCCGCGCAGGCTTTTGGCATTACCCATGGAAGACACGGTCACATCAATGGGCTGCCCGGGCTTGGCAAAGGGCGGCAGGTCCGCATGCACCGAAACCGTCGCCACGTTTTTCAGCTGGATATTGCCCACATTGGTGGGCAACTGGATACCAAACTGGATCAGCATGTTCTTGAAGGTCTGGATGGTAAAGGGCGTCTGGGTCGTCTGGTCCCCGGAGTTGTTCAGCCCCACCACCAGGCCATAGCCCACCAGCTGGTTGGTCCGCACGCCCTGCAGCGTGGCCAGGTCTTTCAGGCGCTCGGCGCTGGCCAGACCAGCCAGCAGGACCAGCAGCATGCCCAGCAGATATCGGATCATGGTCTCCATCCTCAGAAAGGCATCAGCGGGCTCATCAGCAACCGGTCCAGCCAGCCCGGCTGGCTGGCTTCGGCAAAGGTGCCGGTTCCGGAATAGGTGATACGCGCATCCGCCACCTTGGTCGAGGGAATCGTATTGTCGGGCTGGATATCCTCGGTACGGATCAGTCCGGCAATGCGGATCAGCTCATCCCCGCTGTTCAGGGTCATCCATTTTTCGCCACGGACCAGCATCACCCCATTGGGCAGCACCTCGGCCACCGTCACCGTGATGGAGCCGGTCAGGCTATTGCTCTGGTCGGCAGCAGCAGTACCGTCGGTATTGCGGTCGGCGTTATAGCTGGCACTCATCGACAGTGGTGAACCGGAGCCAATCGAGGTGCCAAACAGGGAACTGAGGCCCATCTGGGTATCACTCTGCTTTTCCAGCTGGGAATTGGCCGATTTTTTCGACTGGGTCTTTTCATTCAGGGTAATGGTGATGACATCCCCGATCCGCCGGGCCCGCCGGTCGTGATACAGGCTCTGGTCAAAACCCGGCTGGTAAATGGCACCGCGATTCATGGCAGCCGGAATCGGCGTGCGCGGCAAAACCGGCGAATAATAAGGATCATCCGGCCTGGGTGCAGGCGCCACGCAACCGGCCAGCAACAGGACCGACAGCAGGGAGACAGGCAGTAACGGATTCATGGGCACCTCACACCACAAGGCCCGGCGGGCATTACAGGTTCTGGGTGATAAAGCTGAGCATCTGGTCAGCCGTGGAGATCACCTTGGAATTCATTTCATAGGCCCGCTGGGTGGTAATCATGTTGACCAGCTCCTCCACCGTACTGACGTTGGAGTTCTCCAGGGTGTTCTGCAGTACCGTACCCAGACCATTCAGACCCGGCGTACCCGTCTGGGGCGCACCGCTGGAAGCGGTTTCACTGAACAGGTTATTGCCCATGGCCTGCAGTCCGGTCGGGTTGATGAATTTGGCCGTCTGGATATTGCCCAGCACCTGGGCCGCCGCGTTGCCCGGCACCGTAACGGATACCGTGCCATCCTCTCCGACGGTAAAGGTCTGGGTATCATTGGGCAGGGTAATGGCCGGATCCAGCGGATAGCCGTTGGCTGTCACGATCTGGCCGTTTTCATCCAGATGAAACTCACCGTTACGGGTATAGGCCAGATTGCCGTCCGGCATCAGGATCTGGAAAAAACCATCGCCGTTGATGGCCATATCCAGCGGCTGCTCGGTAGTCTGCAGGCTGCCTTCGGTAAACTGTTTCTGGGTGCCGACAATCCGTACCCCGGTGCCCAGCTGCAGGCCGGAGGGCAGCTTGTAGGTATCGGTATTCTGGGCACCGGACTGGCGACGGATCTGGTAAAGCAGATCCTGGAACTCGGCCCGGTCCCGCTTGAAACCTGTGGTCGACACGTTGGCCAGGTTGTTGGATATGGTGGTCAGGTTCAGGTCCTGGGCGGCCAGCTCGGTTTTGCTGACCCACAAGGCTTGTAACATGCTGTGCTCCCCGGGTGCCGGCTTTATGGCACCTCAACCATTGATCAGGCGATCTGCAATACTTTGTCCATGGCGGCCGAATTATCCTCGGCGGCCCGCATCATCTTGATATGCAGCTCAAACTGCCGGGACAGCTCCAGAATGGAGGTCATTTCCTCGGCAGCATTGACATTGCTGGCTTCGGTAAACCCCGAGACCACCCGGATATTGGCATCCGCCTTGGGCGCAGCCTGCCCCTGGGCCATCCGCACCAGACCGTCTGCCCCCTTCTCCAGCTGCTTTGGATCCGGATTGACCAGTTTCAGCCGGTCGATCTGGGCCAGCACCGAGGTGTTCTGCCCATCCCCCCGGATACTGACCGTGCCATCCTGGCCGATCTCGATGGTCATCTTGGGCGGTACGGTAATCAGCCCGCCATTGCCCAAAACCGGCAGCCCGGAATCGGTACGCAGTACGCCCAGCGGGTCAATTTCCAGATGGCCCGTCCGGACATAAGCCTCGCCACCATTCGCCGCCTGGACCGCCATCCAGCCTTCACCCTGCACGGAGACATCCAGAGCACGGCCGGTCTGCTGCAGCGCTCCCCCCGAAAAATCGGTCGCAGGCCGCTCGCTCATCGCATAGACCCGGGTGGGATAGGAATCACCAAAAATCTGCATGGAGCGGGCCTGTTCCAGATCCTTGTGAAAGCCGGTAGTGGAGACGTTCGCCAGATTGTTGGCATGGGCCTGCATCGCCATCTGGTTCTGGCTGGCGCCAGACATGGCGACATACAGCAGTTTGTCCATGGGAAACCTCTCAGCCGCGACAGGGTTTTGTCATTTCCCAAGCTAGGCAGCAAGCCCCATGCCATGCTGGCCATGCAAAAATAATCAGTTGATTTAACAGGAAAAAGGCTCCAAAAGGAGCCTTTTTGAACCCGCACGGCCAGTGCCTGATTATTGTCGGCCCGGCAACAGCCATAACTCAGCTCATCTGGATAATGGTCTGGGAAATGGTGTTCTCGGTCGAGATGGTCTTGGCATTGGCCTGATAGTTGCGCTGTTCCACAATCAGGTTGACCAGCTCGGAGGTCAGATCGACGTTGGAGTCTTCCAGTGACTCGGAGGCCAGCGTCCCCAGAGTACCGGTACCCGGCGCACCAACGGTTGGCTGGCCAGAGTCCAGGGTTTCGGCCCAGTTGGAGTTACCCACCTGGCGCAGCCCCTGGGCATTGGTAAAGTTGGCGAACGCCACCTGGCCAATCACCTGGGACTGGCCATTGGTATAGGTGGCAAACAGGGTGCCATCACTGGAGACCGACAGCCCGGACATCAGCCCGGTGGTATAACCATCGGTCGTCAGGCTGGTGACCGCAAAACTGGTATTGGTCTGGGTAGTGTTTTCCATATTGATATCAATACCATCACCACTGGCGGTTGCGCCATTGGCCACCCAGCTATCAGCACTGGCATCATATTCGGCAGGCGTCCAGCCTGATAGCGTAAAATCACCCACGGTACCCGCTGAATCTATAGCAATAGGGTCTTGGGTTAGCGCACTCGCCCCCGTAATACTGCCCATAATCTTCTGCACCGTTTGTACAGTCGACCCAGATACATCACTTATAGTAAAAGTCGCCCCATATTTTGAAGAAAGCTTCAGATTTCCGGAATCATCAAAGCTGGCTGTTATTCCCGCGTTTGCACCATTTATTGAACTAAGCAACTGGCTTGACGATGTCACATTAGTCAAATCAATTGTTATTGCAGCAGTTGGAGTTCCAATACTTGGGGTAGTTCCATCACTCGCATAGGTAATAGTCACCTTTCCAAGATCACCTGCCGCCCATGTTTTATTATCAACACTGACACTTCCCTTTGCAGCATTGGATACATCAACAGGCGAGCCCAGAAGATCTGAAGCATTACTCCCACCTATGCTAAAGCTTGATCCATCTGCTGATGAAAGCACAAGATGCCCATCCGAGTTAACTGCAGCTTCAACGCCAGTCGTTGCTGATTCGGAATTTATAGCTGAAACCACAGCTGTTAAATTGGCCGTTGATGCCAATGAAATTGACTGTCCATTTATTTCAATGTCACTAATATCTCCAGCAGTCCAGCTGGCAGATGATGGATTACCACCTACAGCAATACCGTTAGATGCAATGGTAGATGTCGAGACAAGATTTCCAGACGTATCAAAGCCAAGTCCAACGGCTGCCGGCTCGGTTGAGCTTGGATCGGCAGGATTTCGCCCATCAATAGTAACATACATGGTCCACTCATTTGATGAGTTTTTGGCGAAGTACTGCGTCATGGTATGGGAGTTCCCCTGGGAGTCATAAATATCCGCAGAGGTTGACCAGTTATAACTGTCAGCATCCGATGGATCAAAGGTATTGCTGATAATATCTGATGATGAATCCAGGCTGGTAGTCTGGTCAAGCTGGGTAGTTGGGCTGGCCTGCTGGTTGTCCGAGGTAATTTGCAGATCTGTCAGTGGCCCATTAATAATATTTCCATTAACGTCCACGCCATAACCCTGCAGTTTATTGCCCGAGCTATCGGTAATGTAGCCACTGCTATCCACAGTAAATGAGCCATTACGGGTATAAAGATTATTGCTGCTGGTCCCATTTGACAGAACAAAAAATCCGTTACCACTAATGGCCATATCCATGGTATTACCTGTACCAGTAATATTGCCCTGCGTAAACTGCTGGGCAATATCCGCAGTGACAACCCCGCTGCCCACGGCATTTTTTCCGGTACCAAAAAACGAGCTGGCATACATGTCAGCAAATTCGGCACGGGATGACTTGAACCCCGTGGAGCTGACGTTGGCAATATTGTTGCCAGTAACGCTTAGCGCCTTGCTGGCTGCATTCAGGCCGCTCAGGCCAATATTGAAAGACATTCTGCTTCTCCTTGCCGGCTGTGCCGGTTATTGACCAATGGTTTCCACTTTGGACAGGGCTACACTGGTGCCACCGGCCAGATTCAGGGTCATGTCGCTGCCATTCTGCCCCATGGTCACACTGCTGATGGTTGAAGGCAGGTAGGTGGTCAGGGCGGTAGCGGTACCATCAATATCCGCCGTGGCCTTGAAGGTGTAGTTTCCGGAGGACAGGGCATTACCACTGTCATCGCTGCCGTCCCAGCTGAAATCCACCGTGCCACTGGACTGCTTGCCCAGGCTGATGGTTTTGACCTTGTTGCCGGCGCTGTCGTAAACCCCGACTTCCACACTGGACGACGCCGAAGGCAGACTGAGTGAACCGCTAAAGGTCTGACTGGTATCCACCTGGGCCGTGCTGGCTTCAGCCACCACCGAGCGCCCCACCAGTGAAGCGGCCTGCAGGGCCTGGGTTGAGCTGTAATTGCTCAGGATGGAGCTGACGGATGTGTTCAGGTTCTCCAGGCTTTCCACCGTGCTGAACTGGGCCAGCTGGGCCACAAATGCCGTGTTGTCCTGGGGGTCCAGCGGGTTCTGGTTATTCAGCTGGGCCACCAGCAGCTGCAAAAAATCATCTTTGCCCAGCGAGCTGGTACCCGTGCTGCTACTGGATGAGCTGCTGCCAGAGCTGGATGAACTGCTGCTGGCCGAACTGGTGGCACTGGTCCCATTCAGGGTATTCAGCAGCGCTGTACTCAGGGTGGACATGGATCAGGACTCCTTACTGGCCCAGGGTCAGCACTTTCTGCATCATCTGTTTAGCCGTATTCATCACTTCGGCATTGGTCTGGAATGAGCGGCTGGCCGAGATCATGTCAGCCATTTCCTCAACCACATTGACATTAGGATAGTAAACATAGCCGTCTTTATCCGCAGCCGGATGAGCAGGCTCGTAACGGGCCTGCAGGCTGCTGTCATCCTCGATGATGCCAGCCACCTGGACCCCTGCCCCGGCCTGGGTCTCGCTCTGGAACAGCGAGTCATCCCGGGCATCACTGAATACGGTGGCAAACACCGGATGGCGTGCCCGGTAAGTCTGGCCCACACTGGAAGACACGGTGTCGGCGTTGGCGATATTACTGGCGACGGTATTCAGCCGGACATTCTGGGCACTCATGCCACTGCCGGCGATATTGAACAGGCTGCTCAGTGACATGGATCATTCTCCCCGGATGGCGGTAACCAGTCCCTTGAATTTGTTGTTCAGCAGAGTAAAGCTGGCCTGGAACTGCAGGGCATTCTCTGCATATTTGGCCTGCTCCAGCTGTTCATCTACGGTGTTCTGGTCCAGTGAAGGCTGGTTGGGGATCCGGTAGCGCAACGACTGGGATACGGCATCGGTTCCCACGCCTTCAGCCGCCAGATGCTGGCTGCGGGTGGTTTCCAGTTCAAAAGGACCGTTCTGTTTCTGCTGGGCAGCCAGCAGGGCACCAAAGTCCAGATCACGGGCCTGATAGCCTGGCGTACTGGCATTGGTAATGTTGTTGCCCAGCACTTCAGCCCGCTTTGAGCGAAAGTCCAGAGCCTGTTCGTGAATGCCGAAGGCATTCTGGAAGGAAATACTCATGGTCAAGCCCCTGCCACAACAGTGTTCAGGCCTGACCAAGCAATCTCGGTGCCATAAAAAAAGAGCTTTCCAGACAAGCAGTTACCGGAAAGCGTCAGAAAAATAACCGGCGGCTGGCCTGCATCAGCCCTGCAGACAGACAGATCGTTCCCAAAGTGACGGAAGCCTGGCGGGTCAATCAGCGGGCTTTATAGACTATTCCCGGACTGCACTGGACCATCTGGTAAAGCTCGGGCAGTCCATTCAGGGCTTCTGATGCCCCCAGGAACAGATAGCCTCCCGGCTTCAGGGCAGCATGCATCCGGGCCAGAATGTCTTTTTTCATCTCGGCGGAAAAATAGATCAGCACATTGCGGCAGAAGATGACCTCAAACTTGCCCAGCAGGGCATAACTGTCCAGCAGGTTCAAGGCCCGGAACTCCACACGGCTGCGTACAGCCGGCCGGATCCGCCAGGCACCACCCGGCAGGGAATCGAAATAGCGCTGCAGGCGTTCGCTGGACAGGCCCCGGGCAATGGCCAGACTGTCATATTCCCCCTGCCGGCACTGCTCCAGTACCGTAGCAGAAAGATCCGTAGCCACAATCTGCACCCCACCCCTGATCTGGCCCGGCCGGCTCCGCTCGAACTCATCAATGGCCATGGCCAGCGAGTAGGGCTCCTGACCCGAAGAACAGGCGGCAGACCAGATACGTAACCGGCCACCTGCATTGCCGTCCAGCAGCTCTGGCAGGATGCGCTGTTTCAGCACCTCAAACGGATAGCTGTCCCGGAACCACAGGGTTTCATTGGTGGTCATGGCATCAATGACCTGATTCCGCAAGCCACCATAAGGCTGGCTCTGGATCCGGTTGACCAGCTCTCCCAGGGTTTTCAGGCCCTGCTGCTCCATCAGGCGGTTCAGACGGCTGGAAACCAGGTATTCCTTGTTGGTACCCAGCTGGATTCCGCAGCTTTTTTCCAGAAAAGCCCGGAACCGGTCAAAATCAGAATTGGCTGGCACGTTTCGATTCGCCTGATAATCAGGTTTCTTGACTGGGCCCACAGGCGGACTGCCCGGAACCCGCTCTGCGGACCCTCAGTTCCCGTCCGCTGCCTTAATGCGCTCCACAACCCGGCTGGCCAGCTCATCTGCATGAAATTTGGCCAGAAAATCATCAGCACCGACCCGCTTGACCATGGCCTGGTTAAATACGCCAGACAGTGAGGTATGCAAAAGGATATACAGCGATTTCATGCGGGGATCGTGCCGGACTTCTGTCGTCAAAGTATAGCCATCCATTTCGGGCATCTCGATATCTGAAATCATCATCAGCAGCTCATCCGCCGGATTTTTCCCGGCATCTGCCATGGATTGCAGATAATTCAGGGCCTGACGCCCGTCATTCAGGGCGACCACTTCAACGCCAAGCTGCTCCAGACAGCGGATCACCTGTTTGCGGGCCACTGCGGAGTCATCCACAATCAGCACCCGGGTGGCCTGTGGTTTCCGGCCCGCCTCTGCAACCTGCGCAATGACCGAACGGGATACATCTTCCGGAACCGGTGCGACTTCGGACAGGACTTTTTCCACATCCAGAATTTCGACCATTTCCCCATCCACATGGGTAACCGCCGTCAGGTAATGGTTGCGCCCCGCACCTCTGGGAGGCGGCAGGATATTCTCCCAGTTCATGTTGATGATGCGTTCCACCGAGCGCACCAGAAAGCCAAGAATCCGGTTGTTGTATTCAGTAATGACTGCAAAGCAGTCACGGGTCGCCTTCAGCGGTGGTTTGCCAGTGGCCATGGACAGGTCAAGAATGGGCAGGGTCCCCCCCCGGATATTGGCCACACCACGAACCACAGCGCTGGCTCTGGGCAGAACAGTCAAACGCGGGCACTGCAGAACCTCTTTGACCTTGAATACATTGATGCCATACAGCTGCGGGCCTTCCAGACGGAACAGCAGCAACTCCAGACGGTTCTGCCCGACCAGCTGGGTACGCTGGTTGACCGAATCCAATAAGCCAGTCATGCCCCTTCCCCCCGATTAACAGATCCAGTTTGCCTGGCGGCACGCCCCTTGCGTGCAAGATCAGTATGAACAGAAAGCTGACATGTTTCCGCCGCTTTTTCACAGGTGCGATCCCGGGCATCCTGCTGGCCATACTGGCCACAGGTGCCGGTCCGGGCCTCAGGGCCGCAACCTTTACTGAACAGCTTATCGACACCACCCAGGCATATCTTGAGAGCACTGTGGACGAGTATCTGCAGCAAAACGGCATTCAGGCCCGCCACGAAATAGAGGTCAACCGGCTGGATACCCGTCTGCAGCTGGCAGATTGTGATATGCCCCTGGGCGCCCGGCTGGAAAGCCCGCTGATCCCGGTGGGCCGGGTAACTGTCCGGGTACAGTGCGATAGCGCCCAGCCCTGGACGGTCTTTGTTCCGGCCAGGGTCCGCCTGTTCCGGGAGGTGGTAGTAGCCCTGCGGCCTCTCCGGCGCAATGCACTGATTCAGGCTGAAGATGTCAGTCTGGCTGAACGGGACACGGGCCTGCTCAGCCAGGGCTATCTGACCGGACTGGAACAGGTGATCGGCAACAGCCTGACCCGCCCCATACGTCCGGATCAGGCTATTCCACCGGCTGCTGTCAGGCTGCCATTGGATGTGCGCAAAGGAGACCAGGTGGTGATCCAGGCTAGCGGACCGGGTATCAGTGTCCGGATGAGTGGCGAGGCCCTGTCCGGAGGAGCGAGAGGCCAGCAGATCCGGGTCAGGAACCTGAGCTCGGGACGGACACTAAGAGCAACCGTCACAGCACCAGGACAGGTGGAAGTCAATCTGTAACTTTGATCCACTTCCCATCCCTGACAAATTGTTAAAGATTTGACCGGGTAATCCGATAGCAAAACCAGCGCAGGTTCTTTCTGAGGTTTATCCCATGGTCATCGAGTTTAATCGCTCCGGCAGCAACAGCCCGCCGGGCACAACCACTGGCAAAACTGGAGCGGCCCGATCCTCCGGATCCGAAAGTGGAGTGGCTGCTTTGGCTGATAGTACCCGCACACCGGTCCAGACACCGGCATCTGGGGAAAGCGTCAATTTCAGCCAGGAAGCCCGGCAGCTCAGCCAGATGACCGGACAGTTGCAGGATTTGCCAGAAGTGGATTCAGAGCGTGTGGCGACCCTGAAACAGGCCATCAGTACAGGCAGCTATCAAGTCAACAGCCAGCAGGTGGCAACCAGGCTGCTGGAAAGTGAGCATTCATAACCAAACCATTCCCTGGGGGGAGTTATGGCAGAAAAAGCGGATCTTCTGGCACAGATCACCGAAGATATTGAAACAGCAACCCGGCTGCGGGAGCTGATCCAGCAGGAGCGTCGCACCCTGGAGCAGCGGGATCTTGCCCCGCTGGAACAGATTCTGGCCGACAAACAACCACTGATCGGGCTACTGGCAGAGCACGGGCGACAGCGCTCGGCCAGCCTGAAACAGCAGGCCCTGCCTGATACGGCCGAGAGCCTCGAAATGCTGGCCGGAGCAGAGGGAGCCCCGCAGATCAAGGTGCTTGAACAATTACTGGCAGATTGCCGGAAGCATAATGAGCACAATGGCCGGCTGATTCATATCAGCAAAACAGCCACAGAGCGGATGCTGGGTATTGTGCTGCATGGCAGTGTCGGAAACGATACGGTAAAAATTTATAACAAAAGCGGCAATACCACTAAAATGGGCTGGCAAAAGCCACTTAGCACGGCCTGATTTTAACGGGAGGAAACAGAAAGTGGGCAGTCTGGTGTTCAAGGAAGAGGATGAAGGCGCTGCTCCCCCTCAGGTGCTGACCTCCCGTCTGGAAATAGCGGCTATTTTACGCCCATTGCAGGCCAGCCAGGCGCCACTGAATATTATCTTCCCTGAAGCGGGCTCCAGCTGTTTCCGGACGTTTCTGGTTGAGCTGGCACTGGATGAAGGTTATCTGGCGCTGGATGAACTGCTACCCAAATACGGGAATCGCCTGCTTGAAAAGACAGAGGCTTTCAGGGTTGAGAGTTTTTATGAAGGTATACAGGTTGTCTGGCAAAACCATGAGCCTGTGATCAGGGATGCCCGGACAGCCTACCCCTGCTACTGGGCCAGATTACCTTCCCGGCTGACTTATCATCAGCGGCGCCGCTTTTACCGGGCGGCGCTAATCAGCCGGACTGATGCAAGAATCAGTGACACCCGGGAAGATCTGTATCTGGAAGGCAAGCTGCTGGATATATCCGCGGGGGGCTGCAAAATGCAGATCGAAGGCCAGGCACCAGCCGGTCTGAAGCGCTATAAGGTATATCAGAACCTGATAGCCCAGCTGCGGCCGGGTCTTCTTGAGGTCGCTGTCGAGCTGAAACATGCCCATTACGATGAGGCTCGCAACAGCACTACGCTAGGCTTGCGCTTTCACCTGAACAACAGCGGTATCCAGCGAAAAATCGAGTCTTTTGTAAACCAGCTGCAGCGGGAACAACGCCTGCAGCGTCTGTAAGCGAACGAAGCGCGAAAAACTAAAACGACAGGTCATATGACTTTTGACTGCTCCCCGCCCTAAAGGACGGGGATTCCCAATTCAACGAGAACAGGACAGCGGTACTTGACCGATGCCACTTACATTCTCTCCAGGGGCTAACACCGCCAGCCCGGCGGCTTTCACGTTGATCGCGGCGTTCACGTCGCGGTCGTGTTCGGTTCCGCATTCCGGGCAACTCCAGGCGCGGACCTGCAGAGGCAGTCGCTCAAGGGTATGCCCGCAACACGAGCAACGCTTCGAGCTGGGATACCAGCGGTCGATGGCGACGACCTGTCGGCCGGCCCATTCGCCTTTGTACTGGATCTGGCGCATCAATTCGCCCCATCCCGCATCGGCAATGGCTTT